>JAFUWM010000164.1 GCA_017483425.1 Lachnospiraceae bacterium
CGATCCTGCTTTCAGCCCTGCTTTTTGGTCTGGTGCACATGAATCTGAACCAACTGTCGTATACTTTCTTTGCAGGCATATACTGGGGGCTTCTCGTGGAGGCTACGGGAAGCATACTTCCGTCAATGACCTGCCATATCATCATGAACAGCTTAAGCGTTTTTGCGATGTATTTTTACGATAACAGTTTGCTGGAGCTCGACGGGATAATGGATCAGATCGAGACCGAATCCGCTGTTTCGTATATAGGAACCGGATGCGTATTTCTGGTAATAGCGGTTTTTACAACGATGCTCGCTATGCTGATGCTTCGCGTCATATCGCTCAATGAAGGCAGGACAGGCTGCTTTGAGAATATATTCAGAAAAAAAACGAAAGCGGAAAAATATGGGAGCCTGTTTTCCGTACCGATGGCGGCCGGGATCGTATTTGCCGTTGCCATTATCATCTGGGAACTGATGTTAGGCATTACGGGTTAGTTTGGTTTTGAAAAGAGGTGCAATATGAAAAAAAGACTTCTTGCCGCAGGTATTTGCGCTGCACTTGCTCTTACCGGATGCGGCAGCTCAAGTTCAAGTGCAAGTGACTACAGAGATACGTCATATGAGGCTGCGGAAGCAGAATCCTACTATGACGACGGAGGCAGTGATTTTAACTCAGGGTATGCTGAGGACAGAGATCTTGTGGCAGAGGAAGCTGTCGAGGATGATTCCTATGATACTTCAGAAAAAAGCGAAGTGACTGAGGAGGAGGTTGCGGAATACGGCAGCAAGATAATCAGGAATGCCAGTGTGTCGCTTGATGTCAAAAATCTCGAGCAGTTTGCGGATAACTTAAAAAACACTGTAAAGGATTACGGCGGATACGTCGAGAGCATGGACGTAAATTCCTATGACTCTGAATATTCCGAATCAAGATACGGGTATTTCACGGTAAGGATACCGGCGGAGAAGCTGGACGACTTCCTTAATATCGTGAAGGATGAGGGAGTTGTGACTTCAAAGAGTGAATCCGCCGAGGATGTGACTCTGCAGTACGTGGATATGGAGGCAAGGATATCGACCTACGAGGCGGAAAGAGACAGCCTCATGGAGCTCCTCGACAAAGCGACATCGCTCAAGGACATACTTGCCCTGAGGGATGAGATCGCGGATGTGAACTATGAGCTTGACAGCCTGCAGAGGCAGTTAAAGGCCATGCAGAATAAGGTATCCTACAGTACCGTGAATGTGAATGCCAAGGAGAGCAGGACATTAAGCATAAGCGGAAGCGGAGAAAAATCTTACTTTGCGAAGATCGTAGAGCATTTTATAGAGGAGCTTGAAGACGGACTGGATGTCGCGATAGATCTTTTGATCTTTTTGATCACGAGGCTTCCGCTGTTTGCGATACTTGTGCTTGTAGTATTCATAATCGTCAAGATAATACAAAAGATCATAGCAAGCACCAAAAAAGAGAAGAAGCCCAGAGCACCTAAAAACAAAAAGAATGCTCCGGAGCAGCCGATTACGCACTTTACAAGCAATGTGCCGCCCGAGACCGGTGATAAGGATGATAAGTCGCAATGATAACCGGGAACTACCACACACATACGGTAAGATGCAGGCACGCTGAGGGGTCGGAGAGGGAGTATATAGAGGCCGCGATCGATTGCGGCCTCAAAACTCTTGGTTTCTCCGATCATACGCCCCAGCCATTTGATGACGGGTTCGTGTCAAGTATAAGGATGGGGATGGATGAGCTGGATGATTATGTGGATACACTGAAAGCACTGCGCGAGGAGTATGCCGACAGGATAGAGATAAAGATCGGGCTTGAGGTCGAGTATTACCCAAGGTACTTTGAAAGGCTGATGAATGAGGTCAGGAAACGGGATATTGAGTTCCTGATACTGGGGCAGCATTTCGTGCCGGAGGAGGAGAACGGCTTTTATTCAGGAAACGTGACTGATAGCGAGGATGATCTCGAGCTTTATATAGATATGGTCATAGAAGCCCTCGAAACCGGGGAGTTTATGTACCTCGCCCACCCTGATCTGATAAATTTTACGGGGGATAACGATGTATACCTCGGGCATATGAAAAGATTGTGCGAATATGCCCGTGACAATGACGTACCCCTTGAAATAAACGGGCTGGGCTTCTCTATCGGCAGGTGGTATCCGCGAAAGGATTTTTTTATGGTTGCCTCGTCAATGGGCTGCAGGTTCATCTATGGCTGCGATGCTCACAGACCATGGCAGGTTCGCCAGCCGGAGTCGATCAGCGGGCTAAGTAATTTTCTTGAAGAAATCGGGTTCTAATCCATAGACAATACGATGTTTTTATATTAAAATAATCTGATTGCTTTTTTAGCAGTCAGATTATTATGCCTCAAACAATACACATTGGTATATTTTGGCGGAAACGGCAGGCGCATGAACAACAGATTAAATTCGGTTTTGAATAAATTCGAACGTAAGGTGGGGAGATACGCTATCCCCCAGCTTACAAAATATATGATACTCACATACATCATAGGGTATATACTCTATTTTATTTCGCTGGCAGGCGTTCCTGTACTGGAGTATATCTATTTGAGCCCCGGCCTGATACTGCATGGCCAGATCTGGAGACTCTTTACATGGATATTCATGCCTCCGTCAGCCCCCGGTATATTCACCATCATCATGCTCCTGTTTTATTATCAGATAGGTACGGCGCTGGAGCAGACCTGGGGGGATTTCAAGTACAATCTCTATATCTTTTCAGGACTTATCATGATGGTCATAGGCGCATTTATCCTGCATGCGTTCGGACATGAGGTTGACGGAATGTTTACCACGTATTATGTAAACCTATCTATTTTCCTGGCGTTCGCGGCATGCTATCCGGATATGCAGGTAATGCTGTATTTCCTGATACCGCTAAAGATCAAATATCTCGCCTTCATAGATGTGGCTTTCCTTGTATATCAGGCGCTTGTTTCGAGCTGGCCCGAGAGGGTATCGATCATTGTCTCTCTTCTTAACTTCCTCGTATTCTTCTTTACGACGAGGAATTACAGCTCGATATCGCCCAGGGAAAGAGCGAGAAAAAACAATTTCAAAAAAGCCTTTGAGCACGGACCTTATTATCAGGGGAATAAAAGGCGAGCTGCCGGCTGGGGATCAGGCAGCGGGAGCGGCTCATTCAGCGGCAGTAAGACAACGGCGGGGGCTGCGGGTGCGGCTTCGGGCGGCAAGTCTGCTTTCTATACGGTCAGAAACAAGGGGGCGGAGATAACCAAGCACAGATGCGCCATCTGCGGGAGGACCGAGCTTGACGGAGATATGCTTGAGTTCAGATTCTGCAGCAAGTGCGCCGGAAACTATGAGTACTGTCAGGATCATCTCTTCAGCCATTCACATGTGAAGTTTGGCAAGTGATATGGTCGAGAAGGAGTACCGTGAGGCGCTTGACAGGGTAATAAGAAAGGCGCATGAGAACAGGAACTTTATAACCGAGGAAGCATATTTGGAGATACTCTCGCCTGTCGGGATGAATGACAGGGAGGACGGACTCACCAGAGGATATCTTGACAGTATAGGGATAAGGTTCGGAGAGGGAAGCAGGGAGGCTTATAAAGAACCCGAATTTACCGAGGCCGACGGTAAGTATCTGAAGCTTTATCTGGAAGAGCTTGAAGCATTGCCGAGGTATACGGAGGCAGAGATATATGAGGCAAAGCAAAAAGCCATAGCGGATGATGATGAGGGCGCACAGGCTGTCCTCATGAACCATTACCTTAAGAATGTTGTCGATATTGCAAAGCTGTACATATATCAGGCGGTTCCGGCGGAGGATCTCATAGGTGAGGGAAATATCGGCCTTATGACCGCTATAAAGGCACTCGCGACCCTTGATGATCCGGATGAGGTTGACGGCTTTGTAGGAAAGCTCATAATGGACGCGATGGATGAAGCCATATATGAGGATACCGATATAAGGCAGCAGATAGATGAAATGGTCGAAAGGGTCAATGACATAAATGAGAAAGCTAAGCTGCTCTCAGAGGAGATGAAAAGGCCGGTTACCGCGGCAGAGCTTTCTGAAGAAACCACTATACCGATAGCGGAAATCATGGAGGCGCTCAGACTTTCGGGAAACCAGATCGAAGGACTGATCCCATAGGAGGGGTAAGGGAATAATGAAAACTATTGAGGATTTGAAGCAGTACAGGGTGGTAAAAAAGAAGGAAATGCCGGATCTTGGCTCAAAAGGTTATCTCCTTCAGCATATCAAGAGCGGAGCAAGGGTTTTTGTCATTTCAAATGATGATAAAAACAAGGTGTTCTACGTCGCTTTCAGGACTCCGCCTGCGGATTCTACCGGAGCGCCGCATATTCTGGAGCATACGGTGCTCTGCGGTTCCAAAAAGTACAAGGCCAAGGATCCCTTTATAGAGCTTGCCAAGGGATCACTCAATACGTTCCTCAATGCGATGACCTATCCTGACAAGACTGTATTCCCGGTCGCGAGTACGAATGACAAGGACTTCGCGAACCTTTCGGATGTCTACATGGACGCAGTGCTCCATCCTGCGATCTATGACAATAAAAAGATATTCCAGCAGGAGGGCTGGCATTATGAGCTCATGTCCGAAAAAGACGAGCTTAAATACAACGGCGTGGTATACAACGAGATGAAAGGGGCTTTTTCCACCCCGGATGATGTGCTCGACAGATACATATTATCTTCACTTTATCCCGATACCGCCTATGCGCTTGAGTCAGGCGGTGATCCGGAGGAGATACCGGAGCTTACCTACGAGCAGTTTCTGGATATGCACAGAAAATACTATCATCCTTCAAATTCATATATTTATCTGTACGGAAACTCTGACATGGTAGAGCGTCTCACCTGGCTTGACAAGGAGTATCTGTCGCATTATAAGGCTCAGAAGATAGACTCCGGGATCGAGAGACAGGATCCCTTTACGAAAACGGTTGATTTTGAGAAGACATACGGACTGTCGGATGCTGAAAGCACGCTTCATAATACATATCTTTCATACAACTGCGTGATAAAGGATAATCTGGATCCCAGACTTTATGTAGCGTTTTCCGTATTGCAGTATGCACTTCTTGAAAGTCCGGGCGCGCCGTTAAAGCAGGCACTGCTTGACGCAAGGATAGGGCAGGACATAGAGAGCTCATATGAAAACGGGATACTCCAGCCATACTTTGCCGTGATAGCAAAGTACGCGGACGTTTCAGACAAGGATAAATTCCTGAGAGTCATAAGGAAAACTCTTACGGAGCTTGCGAAGAACGGATTAAATAAAAAGACCCTGCTTGCAGGTATCAACTCCTTTGAGTTCAGATACAGGGAGGCGGACTTCGGTCACTATCCCAAGGGACTTATGTATGGCCTGCAGGCTCTTGATTCATGGCTCTACAAGGAAAACGATCCTTTCATGCATATAGAGCAGAACTCAACTTATACATTCCTTAAAAAAGAAGCGGAATCCGGAGGCAGGTATTTTGAGGAGCTTATTGAAAAGTACCTCATAGATAACCCGCACTCTTCCGTAGTGCTCCTGAAGCCTGAGAAGGGGCTTACAGCAAGGCGCGAGAAGGCAGTCGCTAAAAAGCTTCAAAAATACAGGGCTTCACTGACACCGGAGGATATACAGAATATCATAAAGGAAACGAAGGAGCTTAAGGCGTATCAGGAGGAGCCTTCGAGCGAGGAGGCGTTAAAGACTGTTCCGATGCTTGAGATATCGGATATAGACAAAGAAGCGCATCCATTCAGGAACGAAATAAAGAAGGTGGCGGGAGTAAAGATGCTCCACCACGATATACAGACTAACGGGATAGCTTATATCGGACTCATGCTCTCAGCACAGTCCGTACCCGAGAGACTTGTTCCGTATTTAGGTCTTCTGGCTGCGGTTTTGGGAAACGTGAATACGGAAAAGCATAAGTATGAAGACCTGAACTCAGAGATAAATCTTGCCACCGGAGGTATGTATTTCTCCCCGGCAAGCTACCCAGACATGAACTCAAAAGGAGATTTTGATCAGGAGTTTGAGATCAGGACGAAAGTATTTGAGCAGAATATACCCGCGTTTATGACTCTTGCGGAAGAGATATTATTCTCTTCGGATTTCTCTGATGACAAGAGGCTCCGGGAGATACTCCGTACTATAAAGTCAAGGCTGCAGACATCTTTAGTAGCTGCGGGTCATGTTACGGCGGCTGAGCGCGCTCTGTCCTATATTTCGGACGCGTACTACTATGGCGACAAGGTTCACGGGATAGATTTCTACAGGTTTATAGACGACCTGGAAAAGAACTATGAATCAAAGGTTCAGGATATGAAAGCAGGCCTTAAGGAGACGCTGGAGATACTGCTTCATAAGGATAATCTGATGCTCGATATTACGGGCTCAAAGGAAATGGCGGAAAGCTTCGCTCCTCTTGCGGAGGAGTTTATTGGAAAGCTCTCTGACAAGGCTTCTAAAATGCCTGACTTTGAGTTTCTCCGGGACAGGAAAAACGAGGGCTTCCGTACAGCGTCTCAGGTACAGTTTGTGGCAAAGGCGGGTAATTTCAAAGATCACGGGCTTCCTTACCGCGGCGAGCTGAAGGTGCTCCGGGTCATAATGGGATACGATTATCTCTGGAACAACATAAGAGTCCTCGGAGGGGCTTACGGCTGCGGAGCGACATTCATGCGGACGGGCAATGCTTTCTTCAGCACATACAGGGATCCGCATATCAAAAACTCGATAAAGGTGTTTGAAAATGCCGCTGATTACATCAGGAAGTTTGATGTATCAAAGAGGGATATGACCAAGTTCATAATCGGAACCGTTTCCGATCTTGATACTCCGCTTACGCCTAAGACCGAGGGGCACAGAAGCCTGGCGGCCTATATGTACGGGATAAGCTTCGATGATGTGCAGAGAGAGAGGGATGAGATACTATCCTGTAATGTGTCTAAAATAAGAGAACTTGCATCATATATAGATGCTTTGATAAAGGATGAGGCATTTGTCGTTGTGGGAGCGGAGTCAAAGATAGACGAGAACCGGGATATTTTCGGAAAGGTCGATAACCTGCTTTGACAAAGGAGTCTTTTCATTCCGGTTTCGTAGCTATAGTCGGCCGCACAAATGTGGGTAAATCGACGCTTATGAATCATCTCATAGGCATGAAGTTAGCGATCACTTCAAACAAACCGCAGACCACGAGACGGAGGATGCAGACCGTATTTACCAATGATAAGGGGCAGATAGTATTTCTTGATACGCCGGGCATTCATCTTCCGCACAATAAGCTGTCCGAATATATGGACAATGTCGCGTATAAGTCTGTATCGGATGTTGATCTGATCCTCTTTGTAGTAGAGCCTGAAACCTACATAGGGAAAGGCGAGCGGCAGATGATAGAGAGGATGAAACAGTCAAAAAAGCCTGTGATACTTGCCGTAAACAAGTGTGATACTGCGGATGATGAGCATATAGCAAAGGCTATAGATGCATACGGCGGGGCGATAGAGCTTAAGGACGCGGTTCCGGTATCCGCGCTGAAGGGCATTAATATCGACAGGCTTACGGATACTTTGATAAGCTTTCTTCCCGAGGGGCCGATGCTTTATGACGAGGATACGGTGACTGATGAAACAGAGCGTGACATAGCGGCGGAGATAGTAAGGGAGAAGGTTCTCAGAAATTTAAGGGACGAGGTACCGCACGGGGTGGCGGTGAGCGTGATCTCTTTTAAGGAAAGAGACACCGGTCTCATAGATATAGAGGCGGATATAATATGTGATAAGGATTCGCACAAAGGCATCATCATAGGAAAAGGCGGATCCATGCTTAAAAAGATAGGCATTGAAAGTCGTAAAGACATAGAAGAACTGCTTGAGACTCAGGTAAACCTGAAGCTTTTCGTGAAAGTGAGAAAAGACTGGAGACAGAACCCCATGATGCTTCAAAGCCTCGGATACAAGGATTGAAATGAATGATCTTGTAACCACGGCGGGAATGGTCTTAGGGAGCTTTGACTATCAGGAGTATGACAAAAGACTTATAGTTCTTACATCCGAAATAGGCAAGGTCACGGTTTTTGCAAGAGGGGTCAGGCGTCAGAATTCAAAGTTCATGGGGATGACAGATCCTTTCGTGTTCGGGGAGTTCAGGCTTTTTGCGGGAAAGAGCGCATATAATCTTTCAGGGATTGAGGTCTCAAATTACTTTGAGAAAATAAGACTCGATATGGAGCATATGTGCTATGCTTCATATTTTGCGGATCTTGCGGATTATTCTGTTCGTGAGAATATGGACGGGAAAAACATGCTCCTGCTCCTGTACAGGTCGCTTCAGGCTCTTGATACCAAGAGCATAGATAATAAATTAATACGGGCGGTGTTTGAGCTTCGCATGGTAATGGAAAACGGTGTGTATCCGGGGCTTCCTGCCGGGAATATACTGCCGGGAACGGCAAATGCCCTTTCCCATATCGAGAGAGCTGACATCAGAGGGCTCTATTCCTTTAGGGTAAACGGGGATGTCATGACAGAGATATGCAGGGTGGCAGATGAATACAGGCAGAGGTATATGCAGGGAAAATTCAAGTCTCTCGAGGTAATGAGGGATATGGGATACAGCGGGTAAAGAGATGGCACAGGCAGACAACAGCTACAACAGGAATCGCAGAAGGAAGAAGAGAAGAAAAAAGAAAAGCAGGGTCATATTGGCAAGGCTTGTCTTTGCGCTGGCAGTTCTTCTGATAATAACGCTGATCCTTGTAGGTGGATATAAGCTTTATGGTTTTGTTTCCGATAAAATATCATCAGATGTAAAGGTAACTACGGTAACGGTAGGCCGGAGCGATACCATAAAGGAGACGATAATCGAGGAGTTTAATCCCGGTTTTTATGATGAGGAAAGTCTTGAAAATGATGTAGACAGCAAAATAAAGGCATCCGGGGGAAAGGTCAGATCTGAGGGACTCACTTTTTCAAACGGGACTGTGGCTCTTAAGCTTGAATACGACAGCGATGATGACATGGCGGAGTTTAATGACGTGATTTTTTATTCAGATACGATAGACAATCTCGTATCGCAGGGGGTCAGTTTTGACAGTGAAGCGATAAAGTCCGGCGGCACGCATGCGGTCATTGTATCGGAGAGCATGGATATCAAGGTACCGAAGAAGATACTGTATACCGGAGGTGCGGTTGTAATAGATGATGAGGATCAGAAGCTCGCGCACTGTACGACGGATGAAGGAGAAATCGCGTTTATCATATATTGATTTGATAAAGAATAAAACAGAAGGGAGTTTGAAAATGGTTGATTCTATGGAAAAGATCGTAAATCTGTGTAAGGGCAGGGGATTCATATATCCGGGATCGGAGATCTACGGGGGTCTCGCTAATACGTGGGATTATGGAAATCTGGGCGTAGAGCTTAAGAATAACATGAAGAAAGCATGGTGGAGCAGGTTCGTGACCGGAAACAAGTATAATGTCGGCGTGGACTGCGCGATACTCATGAACACTCAGACTTATGTGGCGTCCGGCCATATAGGAAGCTTCTCTGATCCTTTGATAGACTGTAAGGAGTGCCATGAGAGGTTCAGGGCGGATAATATAATCGAGGACTGGACTAAGGAAAATAATGTGACCCTGGAGTCTTCGGTAGACGGCTGGTCTAATGAGGAGATGATGGATTTCATTAAGAAGAATTCTATCCCGTGTCCTACCTGCGGCAAGCATAATTTCACCGATATCAGACAGTTCAACCTCATGTTCAAGACCTTCCAGGGCGTTACGGAGGACGCGAAGAATGTCGTATATTTAAGGCCTGAGACGGCGCAGGGTATCTTTGTTAATTTCAAGAATGTACAGAGGACTTCGAGAAAGAAGGTTCCTTTCGGGATCGGACAGATAGGAAAGTCCTTTAGAAACGAGATCACCCCCGGAAACTTCACTTTCAGGACGAGAGAGTTCGAGCAGATGGAGCTTGAGTTTTTCTGCAAGCCGGGAACGGATCTTGAATGGTTTGATTACTGGAAGCAGTACTGCATAGACTTTCTGCATGATCTGGGCATGGCGCCCGAGCATATAAAGACCAGAGATCATGATCCTGCGGAGCTTGCGTTTTATTCTAAGGCTACAACGGATCTCGAGTACCTCTTTCCCTTTGGCTGGGGCGAGCTCTGGGGCATAGCTGACAGGACGGATTATGATCTGTCACAGCATCAGAATACTTCAGGTCAGGACATGACCTACTTTGACGATACGACAAACGAGAAATACCTGCCCTATGTCATAGAGCCGTCACTCGGCGCGGACAGGGTAGTGCTCGCGTTCCTCTGCGAAGCATATGATGAGGAAACGCTTGAAGGCGGAGATGTGCGTACCGTCATGCATTTCCATCCCGCGCTCGCTCCCGTGAAGATCGGGGTGCTGCCTCTTTCAAAGAAGCTTAATGAAGGCGCGGAGAAGATATATGATGTGCTCTCAAAGCATTATAACTGCGAGTTTGACGACAGGGGAGCGATCGGCAAGAGATACAGAAGACAGGACGAGATAGGGACGCCCTACTGCATTACATATGATTTTGATTCCGAAAACGACAATGCGGTGACGATAAGGGATCGTGACAGCATGGCTCAGGAGAGGGTTGCGATAGCGGAGCTTGAGAATTACTTTAACGGAAAGTTTGATTTTTAGGAGGCGTGATGAAGCAGTTTACTTCTGATGAATTAAGGAATGCATGGAAAGAGTTTTATAAGGAGAGAGGGCATGTGGATGTCGGGGCGGTATCGCTCGTATCAGACGGATCCACGGGAGTGCTCTTTAATGTCGCGGGTATGCAGCCTCTGATGCCTTATCTTCTGGGACAGAAGCATCCGAAAGGGACAAGGCTCTGTAACGTACAAGGCTGTGTCAGGACAAATGATATAGATTCCGTGGGCGATAAGAGCCATGTGACCTTCTTTGAGATGATGGGAAGCTGGAGCCTCGGCGATTATTTCAAAAAAGAGAGATGCCAGTGGAGCTATGAGCTCTTAACGCAGGTGCTGGGCTTTGACAGGGATCATCTGGCGGCTACTGTTTTCGCGGGCGACGAGAATGCGCCGAGAGACGAGGAGTGCGCTAAGTACCGCATAGAGTCTGGTTTTAAGGAGGAGAATATTTATTATCTTCCTGCTTCCGATAACTGGTGGGGACTTGAATACGGACCCTGCGGTCCGGACAGCGAGATGTTTTACATTGCTGATGTGCCTGACTGCGGACCTGACTGCGGACCGGGCTGTGACTGCGGCAAGTATACGGAGCTTGGAAACGACGTATTCATGCAGTATGAGAAGCATAAGGACGGACATCTCACACCATTGAAGCAAAAGAATGTGGACACCGGATGGGGACTTGAGCGTATCCTTGCTTTCTTAAACGGAACCAAGGATGTCTACCGGACAGACCTCTTTGTGCCCGTGATCGAATATATAGAAAAGACGGCGGGAATCAGGTATGAGCAGGATGAGACAAAGACCAGATCCATGAGGATACTTGCAGACCATCTGCGCACGGCAGTGATGCTCATTGGAGATGAGGCAAGGCTTACCCCGTCAAACGCGGGGGCGGGCTATGTTCTGAGACGGCTCATCAGGCGGGCTATCAGGCACGGGCGCGTACTCGGCCTTAAGAAAGCCGACCTTCTCGAGATAGCCGGGATCTATATAGATAAGATATACAATGAGAGTTATCCGCTCCTTGTAAAGAGTCGTGATTTTATAATAAGGGAGCTTTCAAACGAGATAGACCGTTTTGAGAGCGCTCTGGAAAACGGCATGGCGGAGCTTGACAAGATACTTGACGGAAAGGACGGTAAAGATAAGACCATAGACGGCAGGGATGCTTTTTACCTCTATGACACCTTTGGCTTCCCTCTGGAGTTGACCGTGGAAATGGCAGAGGAGAAAGGCTTCAGCGTGGATGAGGCCGGGTTTGATGCCGCCATGGAGGAGCAGAAGCAGAAAGCAAGGGAGAACCAGAGCTTTGCCGCGGATCTCTCAAATGACCTCTCCGTGTATGACGGACTTGACGCTTCCGTTACAAGTGAATTTGTGGGATACGAACTCTTGAAGTCAGGCGGAAAGGTGCTTGCTCTATCTGACGGAAAGGCATTAGTTGACCGCCTGAACGAAGGAAACGAGGGAGTCCTCATAGCCGATGTAACTCCGTTTTACGCAACTATGGGCGGGCAGAAGGGTGATATCGGTGTGATAAAGACCTCAGGCGGTGAGTTTGAGGTGTTCGATACCATGAAGCTTCCCGGAGACCGGACAGGACATAAAGGTAAGGTCACATCGGGAACCGTCAGTGTTTCTGAGGAAGCGCTGCTTGAGGTTGATGTAAAAAGCAGGACTTATACCTGCAGGAACCACTCGGCGACGCATCTCTTACAGAAGGCACTTCAGACCGTGCTGGGGGACGGGGTGGAGCAGCAGGGATCATATCAGGACGCACAGCGTACGAGGTTTGATTTCAGCTATTCACAGGCGATGACTCCCGAGCAGGTAAATCAGGCAGAGGCGATAGTCAATGAAAAGATAGCGGAGGCGCTCCCTGTAGATACAAGGATAATGTCGATGGAGGACGCGAAAAAGACCGGTGCGATGGCTCTTTTTGGAGAGAAGTACGGAGACGAGGTAAGGGTCGTGAGCATGGGAGACTGGTCCATAGAGCTCTGCGGCGGCACGCACGTAAAGAATACTTCGGATATTAAGTATTTCAAGATACTGTCTGAGTCTGGCATAGCCGCGGGAGTCCGCAGGATCACCGCCATAACCGGGGATAATGTGACAGCTTACTATGAGGATATCGAGAGCCGGTATAACGCAGCTGCAGCCGCAGCTCATACCTCACCGGATATGCTTGTAAAGGAAATAGAATCCATGTACAAGCTTATAAAGGAGCTTACCTCAGAGCTAAAGGAGCTTAAAAACGCTGCGGCAAAAGAGTCTGTCGGCGATGCCATGGATAATGTGAAGGAGATAAACGGGGTGAAGCTTCTGGTAGTCACTCCGCCCGATGTGGACATGGATAACCTCAGGAATCTGTCTGACTCCCTTAAGGCAAAGATAGGGGAGGGCGTCGTAGTTCTGCTCTCAAATGTAAAGGGTAAGGTGAATGTCGTGGCATCGGCTACAGAAGGGGCTATAGCGAAAGGAGCGCATGCCGGAAACCTCATCAGGGAGATCGCCAAGTGTGTAGGCGGAGGTGGAGGAGGTCGTCCGAACATGGCCCAGGCCGGCGGCAAGGACGCTTCGGGTATCCCACAGGCCGTAGACAAAGCCGAGGAGATCCTTACATCACAGATTAACAGGTAAATCTAATCTATAAACAACACACCGAGAGTTCCCGGTCCGCAGTGGCAGGATATGATACCTCCTGCCCTGGTTTCGATTATCTCATCGAAGTGACCGAGGGACTCGAGGTATCCTCTTACATCATCAACTACATCTTTTCCCGTCCTGTCACTCATCGTCACATAGAGCGGGATTATCCTGATATCGTTTTCTTTGATGTACTCCGGGCTCAGATCGTTCGTACTGTCCGCATATATTCTTACCATGATCGATTCCTCAATTTACTTAATCTACTCTGCCGGCCTCTGGTAGAAACGTCCGATCACGCGCTCTGTTTTGAGCACATTTGCAAACGCTTCCGGATCTTCCTTTTTTACAGCGGCGATGACCCGGCCTGCCTCTCCGCCTGATACGACCGAATACACCACATTTCTCTCACAATGCTCATATGAGCCCTCGCCCTCGAGCACAGTGGAGCCGTGATTGCTGATCCTTGATATGACCTCACATACCTCTCTGGGCTTATTGGTGACTATAAAGAGCGTTGCCTGCTGGTATTTATGATACAGAGTACGTATCATC
>JAFUWM010000165.1 GCA_017483425.1 Lachnospiraceae bacterium
CTCATTATCATGTCTGACACATAGCAGCTGCTCCTCTGTGACGGAAACCTGTATCCTATTTTCTGTATCTCGACATCTACAAATGACCCGTCCTCAAGCTCAACTATTATGTCCATGATGACCATGGAGCCTCTCTCGGTAAGCTGGGAGCCTTTCCTTGACAGGATCTGCTTTATCCTGACCTTTTCACCTATCAGGGCGGATATGAGTCTTTCCACCCTCTCCTGATGTATCTCGGGGTTGAATATCTTCTGGAAGAAGTTGTCATAGAGGATCTCAACGCTCCTTTTTCCCATGAGGAAGCTTACTGCCTGCTCCTGCATTTCTTCCGTGAGTTCAAGAAAAGTCGCATAAGTGTCGGGCATTGCTTTCAGCTCGTTAATCACTTCATCCCGTGACTTTTCCTTACCGAAAAGGTTCTCGGCGGTTACTGTGCTTTTGATAATAGCCTTGTGCATAAGACCTCCTTCCCGGCACGACAGAATAAGGCAGACACGCCATTAGTGCCGGACGATAAAATAAAGTTAAATGGTAACCCGGTCAGATGAAATCCAACCGCTTTCGGCAGATGCCGATGTAGTGATGACTATATTAGCAGATATTGGAAATTTGTCAAATCACGATTATTGACGTTTTCTTTATTAATTTTGGTTTACTTTGTATCATAATATGAGATGTTTTCCTGCTTGAAGTTGTGATATATTATAGCAGAAAAGAAGGAGGGTAAGGATCATGCAGTTTATAATCAATGCTTATGACGGTGAAAACATGTTGGAGAAAAGGATGGAGGTAAGGCCGCGTCATCTTGAGGGGATGGACAGGCTGGGAAAACACGTCGTCTGTGCCGGAGGCAGGTTAAATGACGAGGGAAAACCTGTAGGATCAGTGATGGTTATGGATTTTGACAGCAGAGAGCAGTTGGACGAATACCTTAAAGCAGAACCATACATTACAGAGCATGTATGGGAAAGGGTAGATGTCGAGCCATTAAATGTAGTCATCTTAAACGGTGAAAAAGTAGGTAAATAGCTTAGGTACGGATCAGGAATACTCAGATGAGTTTAGACGCATATATAAATCCGGATTTCGGATGGATGGAAAAGAGCATATTTCTGATAGCCGCGCTTGTGGGAGTGATGCTCTGCGCGTTTCTGATAATACTCGGAGCAAAGCTTTCAAGATCCGAAAGAGTATCGTTTTATGACAAAGCCGGGAACCGGATCCAGCAGTTCTATGAGCTGATCATCTCCGGAACGTCTGTAATGTCTTTTTCCTGCGCCTACGTCATACTGAACCATATATATTCAATACTCAACGGTCAGACCGGTACATTCGTCACCATATGGGGGAACTGGAAGGATTTTGCGCTGCTCCTTCTTATCTGTCTGTCCTGCGTATTGAATACTATATTAGACAAATTTATAATTCCTCTGAAGCTTATCAGCAAGGAAGAAAAAGCGTCTATCCGTATGCTCAGCATGTTCTATGCGATCATACTGCTTGTATATTTAAACTACATCGGAGATGAAAGCGAATATAATCCTGTTATGATGTACTATCTGGGACTTATGATAGGAAGATTCGTTTATTTTGATGCTTCATTTTCGGATTTTATAGATGCGCTTAAGGCATTATTCAGGAATATCCCCCTTTTAGCGCTCGGACTGATACTTACAGGCTCACTAAGCTATTTCGGCTTTAGTTCCGGCTATCTGCTGGAGAGAAATTATTACATCGTGGGAATATTCTATACTCAGCTCACCATGCTTGCCGCTGTCTTCATCATCCATCACAGCCACATATTCAGCCTCATCATATGTAAGCCGGACGATGCTGAAGCCTACGATGAAACCCCCAAAAAATCTGTGGATGATCCGGATAATGACTATTTCTCTGATTCTGACTATGATGACGGAGATGAATTTGAGGATTATGATGGACAATAACAAAGTGTGACAGATTGTCAATGACATTTCCCTGTCAGGATTTGACATATTCCCTAAATAAGTGTATAACTATCGAAATACTTAAACATAGTATACCTACCTATATACTAGGGATTGGGATCCTTATGGAAAGTACTGCTTAAAGAAAGAGGAGGAATGGAAAAATGAAAATCCTGAAAAAACATGTTATTCTGTTGGTACTATTGGCGCTGATCACGCTTGTCTTTGCAGGATGCGCTGATACATCTGATGATGCTTCAAATAACAGTGATGCTATTGAAAATGATTCAACCACGGACGTTGAAGAGGAAGCCTCTGCAGGAGAAGACGATCTTTTATCATCTGTCAGAAACAACGGTAAAATAGTGTTTGCCATGGAGGGGCAGTGGGCTCCGTGGACTTATCATGACGACAGCGGAGAACTTGTTGGTTATGATACAGATGTCGCCAGAGCGATAGCAGAGAAGCTTGGTGTGGAGGCAGAGTTCATCGAGGGAGAGTGGGATGGTCTGTTCGCCGGTCTTGATGGGGGCAGATATGATGCTATCATTAATGGCGTGGAGATAACAGATGAGAGAAAAGAGAAGTACGACTTTACCACTCCTTACGCATACATAAGGACAGCGCTTGTAGTAGCAGATGATAATGAAGACATAAAAGGATTTACTGATCTGAAAGGGAAAAAGAGCAGTAACTCACTTGGATCTACTTATGCTGATCTGGCTGAAAAATACGGGGCTGAAGTACAAAATGTTGATACTCTCTCTGAGACAATAGACATGCTGACATCGGGAAGAGTTGACGCAACGCTGAATGCTGAAGTATCATTTTATGACTATCTTGGCGAGCATCCTGATGCTCCGATAAAAATAGTTGCGCTTACTGATGAGGCATCAGAGGTCTCTATTCCTCTAAGGAAAGGGGCTGAATCCGCAGCTCTTAAGGAAGAGATCGATAAGGCTATAAATGAGCTGTCATCTGACGGTACGCTCTCTGAACTGTCAAATAAATATTTCGGAAGCGACATATCCCAGACTTCAGAAGCGGCAGATTCCGTGGAGAGTGCAGACAGTGGTTCTTTGGAAGCGATCCTTTCGGAGCAGGAAAACGATGAGCTTCAGGCAATTCTTGATTCAGGTATAATAAAGGTAGGCGTGGAAGGAACGTATCCGCCCATAACTTACCATGACGAAGCCGGGGAGCTCACAGGTTTTGATGTCGATGTTGCCAAGGCGATAGCTGCAAAGCTCGGGGTAGAAGCAGAATTCACAGAGACTGAATGGGATTCGCTGCTTGCCTCTATTGACAGCGGCCGCATAGATACAGTTATTAATGCCGTGTCGGTGACAGATCAGCGTAAAGAAAAGTATGATTTTACAGAGCCATACGTTTCGGTTTACCGCAATATAATCGTAAAGGGAGATAATGACAGTATAAATGGACCGGACGATCTTAACGGGACTAAGGTGGCGGAAAATATTACTACAGAATATGCTGAACAACTCGAGGAGCTTGGAGCTACAATAGTTCCCATAGATACGCTTCAGCAGGCATTCGATCTTGTCACATCAAACCGTGCTGACTTCACTATACTTGAGGATATACAATTCTATCCCTACCTGGAGGAGCATCCCGATGCTGATCTGAAGATCGCATTTACCATAGATGATGATGTGGATCAATTTGCGATACCGATAAAGAAGGGTGAGAGCAGACTGCTCAGAGCACTGAATGCGGCTCTGGATGAGCTGAAGTCAGATGGCACACTGTCGGAGCTTTCTCAAAAGTACTTTAATTCCGACGTAATAGAGAAAGCATCTATACAGTAGAATGATATATGAGGTGACGTGAAGAAATGGCAAGGATATCTGAGATAGACGTTGAAAAAGCGTCTGATGAAATAAAAGAATTGTTAAGAGAACATGTTGAAAGCGGCCACAGGGTGACTAATGTAAAAAGGATCATACTAAATCACCTGCCTTCCTTTAAGTCTCTGGAACTCGGACAATATGACCTGGATGATGATCTGCAGAGGCTTATAGGGAAGCTGGATGGGGATATTTTTGAATATGCGATCTCTGAGCAGAATGAGTGCCTTGTTTGTACGACATATTTCAGCAGACTTCTGAGGGAGGAACACGGTATAGACCCCAGGGACTTCAAATTTAGCCCCAGACAGGAGCTTCTCATAGAGTATGCCAGACAGCTCGCAAAGAATCCTAAGGAGATATCTGATGGCCTTTTTGACAGGATGAAAAATGAATTTGATAATGAGACTATTGTGGCAATTACGACTATGGGTGTTATGATGATAGCTATGAACTATTTCAATGAGGCGTTAAAAATACTTCCTGAGTAGAGGTTAGTGATGAGTGAAAGGCTGATAGGGATATTAACAGACTCTTTTGTAAAAATACTGATACCCGGTATCAAGGTTACGATACCGCTTACAATGTTGTCTTTTGCGTTTAGCTTTGTGCTGGGACTTGCACTTGCTCTGGTGCAGGTAGCGGATATCAAAGTATTGAGGCAGTTTGCAAGATTTTACATATGGGTATTCAGGGGGACTCCGCTCATAGTTCAATTATTTATCATATTCTTCGGACTGCCGAGCATAGGAATCACACTGGATGCGTTTCCATCTGCGGTAATTGCCTTTGGTATGAATCTCGGAGCCTATAATGCCGAGGTATTCAGGTCCTCCATACAGGCAATTCCGCAAGGACAGATGGAGGCTGCTTTTATGATAGGGCTTAGTTATCCCACGACCATGAGACGCATTATACTTCCGCAGTCATTCCCTATCGCTTTTCCTTCACTTTTTAATAATCTAATAAGTCTGCTTAAGGATACGTCTCTTGCATCGAGCATAACCGTTATAGAGCTTTTCACGACCGCTCAGCAAATCGCGGCCAGGACTTATGAACCATTTGCGCTCTACTGTGAGGCGGCAGTGATATATTTGTTTTTTTCGACCTTCCTTACTTGGCTTCAGAGCTTTCTTGAAGCAAAGCTTGTATGGAAAAGCAAGCCAGTCACCGATGCTGGGAAAAACAGGGCTATATTAGGTTAAGGAGCATAAGATCATGCTTGAGATAAGAGACATTCATAAATCATTTTCCGGAGAAGAAGTGCTGAAAGGCATTGATTTCAAGGTAGATAAAGGTGAGGTGATAGCAGTCATCGGACCGTCAGGATCCGGAAAGACGACTCTGCTTCGCTGTATCAGCTTCCTTGAAAAAGCGGACAAAGGCACGATCATATTTGACGGATATACACATGAAATGGGGACTATCTCTAATCGTGATATAAAGAAGATCAGGATGCGTATGGGCTATGTCTTTCAGAACTTCAATCTCTTCAGTAACATGACAGTTTTTGAGAATGTTATGGAGGGTCTTACTACTGCGAGGGGCATTGAGAGAAATACTGCAAGAAGTAAGACCATTGATGTGCTGGAGAAGGTGGGAATGATCGATAAAGCCGAGTACTATCCCGGAGAAATATCCGGCGGACAACAGCAGAGGGTTGCAATAGCAAGGGCAATCGCTCCTGATCCGGATGTAATATTATTTGATGAGCCTACAAGCGCCCTTGATCCGGAACTTACAGGGGAGGTTCTTGATGTAATGAAGAGGCTTGCAAAAGAAGGAACTACTATGGTTGTAGTTACTCATGAAATGGGCTTCGCTATGGATGTGGCATCACGAATTACCTTCATGGAGAACGGAATGGTGGTAGAGGAAGGAACATCACGGGAGTTTTTCAGCTCTCCCAAAGAAGACCGTTCCAGACAGTTCATCCGCAGGATAATGCGGGAGTGTGAGTACACTATATGAAGTTGCAATAAAATTCCGATTTGACAAATTTCCAATATCTGCTAATATAGTCACCACTACATCGGCATCTGTCGAAAGAGGTCGGATTTCATCTGACCGGATTACCATTTAACTTTATCTTATCGTCCGGCACTCATGGCGTGTCTGCCTTATTCTGTCGTGCCGGGAAGGAGGTCTTATGCACAAGTCTATTATCAAAAGCACAGTAACCGCCGAAAACCTTTTCGGTAAGGAAAAGCCACTGGATGAAGTGATTAACGGGCTAAAGGCAATGCCTGATACTTATTCGGCTTTTCTTGAACTAACTGAGGAGATGCAGGAGCAGGCTGTAAGCTTCCTCATGGGAAAAAGGAGCGTTGAGATCCTCTATGACAACTTCTTCCAGAAGATCTTCAACCCCGAGATACATCAGGAGAGGGTGGAAAGACTCATATCCGCCCTGATAGGTGAAAAGGTCAGGATAAA
>JAFUWM010000013.1 GCA_017483425.1 Lachnospiraceae bacterium
AAAACATTTCTGTTTTTCCCGTAAATATTGATATTCCTTAGATGTACATCCTTTACGGCAAAAAGCGGCTTCGGATTTCCTACACCGAAGGGTTCAAGTCTCAGAATATCTTCCGCAAGTTCCATGTCCACATATGAAAACGGCAGCGCCATATCAAAATAGATCTTTGCTGTCAGATCCTTTTCGCTGAGTGTACAGTTTTCGTTAAGTCTTTTTCTCATCACATCCGGCGTAACACCTGATTTCAGGCTGAGACCTCCGGCCATTTTGTGTCCGCCGTACTTTTCAAAAAGATCGGAAACCCCGGTCATTGCAGCATACATATCATACTCTTCTATTGACCGGCCTGAGCCCTTTATCCCGTTTTCACCGTCAGTCAGCAAAAAAGCCGGCTTCCCCGTATGCTCCCGAACTCTCCCGGCTATGATCCCCGCGACTGATTCATGCACATCAGGCAGATAAAAGACCATTACCTTATTCCCGGACATACCGGGGGACTCCGCCAACTCAAGCGCTTTTTTCGTGCCTCTTTCAGTCATCTCTTTTCTGTCATTATTCATGGCAACGAGCATATCCGCAAGGCGTCCGGCCTCCTCCGCGGACTCAGAGGCAAGCAGCTCGTAGGCATTATCTGCCGTGGCAAGCCGACCCGTCGCATTGATACAAGGACCGAGTATGAATCCGACATGATACGGTTTAAGCTTTGTATTCTCAATTCCCTGCGCCTTTATAAGCGCCCTCATGCCGGGATTTACAGTGCTTGTAAGTCTCTCAAGACCCACAGCTACCAAGGCTCTGTTTTCGTTTGTGAGCGGCATGATATCACCTATGGCCGCAAATGCCGCAAGCTCTATCAGCTCATCCGCCTCATTCACAGAGATCCCAAGCCTTTCATAAAGAGCCACTATAACCTTGAACGCGACTTCCGCTCCGCATATTTCGGTAAAGCCATATGAGGAATCACTCCGTTTTATATCCACTACCGCATCGGCCTCCGGCATATCTTCTATCCGTTCTTCGCCCTCCATGTGATACGGGATCTCATGATGATCTGTGACAATGACCGTCATCCCGAGCTCATGGGCAAGCCTGATCTGCGAAGAAGCCGCTATACCGTTATCGCATGTGATCACGCAGTCTATCCCGTCCTCCGCCGCATTTTTTATAAGCCTGTCATTCAGTCCGTATCCGTCCGTTATCCTGTGAGGGATAGCGTGATCGACATAAGCTCCGGCTTTCTTGAGGCCATGCGTAAGTATATATGTCGCGCATACCCCGTCTATGTCATAATCCCCTATCACTCTTATCCTCTTACTCTCTGAGACCGAAGAAACAAGGATATCCACACATCTTTCTATATCCGGAAGCTTTTGATATGAGTATATCTTTGAAATATCGGGTGAAAGATACTCTCTGACCCTTTCTTCATCCGGCGCCTCCGACCCACCTCCGGAAGCAATACGGTTCACTAAAAGTCTCGCCATCGCTGGCGAGACTCCGTATTTTTCTGATAGCTCCCTGTAATTACCGGGGATTCGATTTTCGTACCAAAGTTCCTTTACCATTACATCACTTGCATATTCACTCTACGCCCCGGGGCACTGTCGCACATAGTGCGCCAAAGCGTGCCCGTAAATGAGCCACTGGCTCATTTACCATACCAAAGTTCCTTTACCATTACATCACTAACTCAGATCCATCTCCCTAATCTTCTTCCTGAGGGGAAGCACAAACTGAGGATTGACCGAAAGTCCGTCAACTCCCATGCGCATGAAAGTCTCTGTCACCTCGAGATCACCTGCAAGCTCTCCGCATATGAGAACCAGACATCCGTGCCTGTGTCCTGCCTCTATCGTCATCCTGATCTGTTCGATTATCGCCGGATGATGCGGGTCATAGAACCTGTCCAGATTAGGATTCTGCCTGTCTATTGCCAGCGTAAACTGAGTAAGGTCATTCGTTCCCACGGACAGGAAATCCGCCTCCGCTGCCAACTGATCCGCTATCAGCACTGACGCCGGTGTCTCGATCATGACTCCTACCAGATAATTACCTATCACCTGATGCTCGCTGTGAAGCTCCTCCTCGCATTCCCTGAGGATCTCTTTGCACTCCTTAAGCTCGGAAACGCTCGTGATCATGGGGAATAATATCCTCATATTGCCGAATTTTGACGCTCTGAGCAGTGCCCTTAACTGAACTTTGAAAAAGTCCTTTCTTGTAAGGCTTATCCTTATAGCCCTCATGCCAAGCGCCGGGTTGGCCTCTTCCGGAAGCTGCAGATACGGAACGCTCTTGTCCGAGCCTATATCCACGGTTCTTATCACCACCGATCCCGGATTCATATCCTCCACAACCTTCCTGTATGAAAGATATTGCTCCTCCTCCGAGGGATAGTCGCGATCCTTTAGGAAGAGATAATCAGATCTGAAAAGACCTATGCCCGTAGCGTCATTTTCGAGCACCGTTTCTATGTCGTAAGGATTTGAAATATTAGCGTAGAGCCTGACCTCATGTCCGTCTTTCGTGACGGTCATCTTACCCTTGAGCCTCATGAGGGAATCCGCGAACTTCCGGTTCTCTTTCATGATCTCGTCATATTTTCTGACCGTCTCATCGTCAGGCTTCAAAAAAACAAGTCCGTTGGTGCCGTCTACTATCGCATCACTTCCGTCACACGCGGGAGAAAGCGTCTCTGCCCTTATGATACAGGGTATCCCGAGTCCCTTTGCAAGAATAGACGCATGGGTATTTAAATTGCCCTCTTTCATAACTATGGCAAGCACATATCTTCTGTCTATGCGCGCGACCTCAGATGCCGTCAGGTCGTAGGCCGCAAGTATATAAGGCTCCTTGCCGAAAGATATCCCCCTTGAGGCTCCCATCAGCTCTTCCAGAACCTCTCTCTCAAGCTCGAGAATATCATCGCTTCTTCTCATAATATATGGATCGGGGAGATTTCTGATGTCGTCAGCCACATCGTTAAAGCCGACCTTCACGCCAAACTCGGCGCTTTTTTTCATTTCACTGATATAGTCCTCTACACGCCTGATAAGCCCGCGATCCTCCAGCAGTGCCACATGTGAAACAAAGACCATCGCGCCTTCATTGTCAGAGTTAGCCTCGGCTGCCTCCGCAAGCGCAAATTTATGCTCCTTGACCGCGTCCATGGCACGCTCAAATCTTTCTATTTCATATTCGGAATCGTCGTAATCGCCCTCGTCAATGTCGTATTCCGCCTCGGAATAAAAGCGGATCTTTCCGATAACTGCGCCCTGTGCAAGACTTTTGCCCTCGATCTTCTGCACTAAAATACCCCCTAAATCAAAAAAGAAAAAGATGATATTTAAGTATATCACATTTCAGTGATCGAAAAAAGCAGAGCCGTTTCTGACTCTGCTTTCCTGATCAAACTGTGTTTTTGATGATTCTTCTTTAAGCCTTCGCCTTGCCATTCCCCTTTATCTGCTTAAAAAGATACCAGAGGTTTCCTGCGAGGAATATGGAAGAATAAGTACCGCAGATAACGCCTACCATAAGAGGAAGCGCGAAATCCCTGATACTTGCGACGCCAAGGATATAGAGCATCAGCACGGTGATGAAAGTCGTCAGCGACGTGAATACCGATCTCGACAGGGTCTGTGTAACTGATGTGTTTACAATATCCTCAAGTGATGCCTTGCCCATCACATGCAGATTCTCCCTTATACGGTCAAATATGACTATAGTTGCATTGATCGAATAACCGATAATAGTCAGTATGGCGGCTATAAAGGTGCCTCCTACAGAGATCTTTGTAAGCGCATAGCAGGCAACTATTACAAGCGCGTCATGCAGCAGCGCAATAACAGATGCCGCGCCGAATCTCACGTCTCTGAACCTCACCCAGATGTACAGCAGCATGCAAATGAGCGCTATTACAGATGCCCATACCGCGTCCGCCTGCATCTCGTTTGATATCGTTGCTGAGATATTCTCCATCTCGATATCCTCGGTTGCTATATCATACGTATCCTGAAGCACCGATGTAAGCGCTTCTCTCTCGTCAAGGCTTAGCTCCCTCGTCCTTATATTGACCTTGCTGCCCTCGACATTTGAAATATTTATCGCATTATCCTTTGTTATATCAGCCACAAGAGGCTTGACCTCGCTCTCAAGTCTGTCGAGTGTCATATCTTCTCCTATATC
>JAFUWM010000014.1 GCA_017483425.1 Lachnospiraceae bacterium
AAAAAATCATATCGGTCATTTTAGCCGGACTGCTGGTGGTATCAGGCTCCATGCCGACATTTGGCATGTCAATACTGGATGCTACGATAAACGCGGGCGCTGACAGGGTAAGCAGCGCAAGTGAATCTGAAACGGACAGTGAGGAAACGGAAACCCGGAAAGACGTCGGCTGTACAGTTCCGAAATCAGCTATAGGATCAGGATCGGGAACTATAAACGAGGGCGTTTACGCCGGTTCTATCGATCTGTCCGGAATGAGCGAGACAGAAGCAATGACAGCCGTAAATAGTTATATCACCGATCTGGGAAATACTCAGATAACGCTTAACTGTGTATCGGGCAATCAGGTGAGCGTTCCGGTTTCATCTTTGGGTCTGTACTGGAAAAACACGGATATAATAGGTGACGCGCTGTCTCTGGGACAGAGCGGAAATGTCATAAAGCGCTTTAAGGAGCTTTCAGATTTAAAAAGAACAAATAAGATATACCCAGTGGAGCTGGGCGTAGATGAGCAGAAGGTAAAGAATATCATTGCTTCCGAATGCGCGAAATATGATGTAAAAGCGCAGGACGCGCTGATGAAGAGGAGTGATGGGAGCTTCAACGTGACTCCGGGACACGACGGACAGTCTGTCAATATAGAAAGCTCCGTCAAAAAGATCGCTGAATTCGTTTCCGGGGATCTGACCGGGGAACCGGCTTCGATAGATCTGGTCATAGATGTAGTGAAGCCCAGAGGAGACACGGAGACACTTAGCAGTCTCACGGATGTATTGGGAACGTTTACTCCCAGGTTTTACAGCTCCGGTAAAGACAGGGTCACCAATGTGTCAAATGGCTGCAGGCTTGTAAACGGGACACTTCTGTACCCCGGAGAGCAGATATCCGTATCCGAGACTATAAGCCCTATGACGGAGGAAAACGGTTATGCCCTTGCCGGAAGCTATCTGAACGGGCAGGTCGTGGAGTCATTCGGGGGCGGTATATGTCAGGTGTCTACGACTCTGTATCAGGCAGTACTCAGAGCCGAGCTGCAGGTAGATGAGAGATATAATCACTCCATGGTCGTAAACTATGTGGATCATTCGGGAGACGCGGCGATAGCCGAGGGCATCAAGGACTTTAAGTTTACAAACAACATGGATACGCCCATTTATATAGACGGGTATACTACGCCGGATAAGACGATTACATTTACCATATACGGCGTAGAGACAAGACCTTCAAACAGAACATTGGAATTTGAAAGCGTTGATCTTGAGGAGATCGAGCCTACAGGCGAAAAGGTTGTGGCTGACAGTTCTCTGGCAGCGGGCTCCACGAGAAAGCAATCCGAACACATAGGATACAGATCAGAACTCTATAAGATTGTAAAGGTTGACGGTGTAGAGACCGAGAGGACAAAGGTTAATTCAAGCACATATCAGGCGGTGCCCGCAATGCTCACGGTAGGCACTGCAACTGATGATCCGAATGTAAAAGCCATTTTGGAGGCCGCGATCGCTACACAGGATATAGCATACTGCCAGGCCATAGCGTCAGGCCAGGTTGTGGCTGCACCTGAGACAGAAACCACTCTCGCTCCGGAGGTGCTGGCTGCGCTGGCGGAGGCTGCCGAGAGTGACGAGACTGAGCAGACCACGGTAGAGAGTCCGCCGGACTGATACATATATGAGACACAGGATAGATCCCGGGGATTTCAGGGGCGCATATTATGACGAGATAAGGGCTGAGGATCTTATTGTCATGGGAGAGTGTCCTCAGAAGACAGCGGGAACCATGCGGCTCGGTCTTGGGATATACGGGAGTCTGTGGAGGCTTTCACTTGAAACCGGATTGGGAATGGTTATAGATATCAGGCGGATACCTTTGGAGCAGTCTTATATTGATAATTGCAACAGGAGGGATATAAATCCATATGAACAGCCGCTGGAAAAGGATCTGTATATAGTGCATCCTGTTTCGGCATATCACCTGCAAAGAGGGATATCAGTCATCGGATATCTGACAAAGGACAAGGTATGCAGGATCTTAAACGGAGAAAGGGAGAGCTTTCTGGGGAGCTGAAAAGCAGGAGGTAGGTATGAGCGAAAAAGATATACAGGAAATGAGAATGACTATCCTGAAAGCCATAGAGCATGACAGCAGGGTAGACTTAAATGAACTGGCAGTCAGGCTCGGACTTGATGCCACGGATATAGCGAATGCCATGTCCGATATGGAAAAGGAAGGGATAATCTGCGGTTATCAAACCCTCATAGACTGGGATAAGACAGACGATGAGCGGGTAACGGCGCTCATAGAGGTCAGGGTGACTCCACAGAGGGGACAGGGCTTTGATTCCATAGCGGAGAGGATCTATAAATATCCCGAGGTTGACAGTGTATATCTGATCTCGGGAGGCTTTGATCTCATGGTCATAATGGAGGGCAGATCCCTGAAAGAGGTATCACAGTTTGTAACAAATAAACTCTCGGCGCTTGAATCGGTGCTTTCCTGCGCCACACATTTCATAATGCGTAAATATAAGCTGAACGGCACGGTGCTCGCAAAGAAGCATGAGGACGAAAGGATATTGATCACGCCATGAGGGATCCCATAGCAAAAAAGGTTACAGAGATGAAGTCCTCCGGTATCAGGAAGTTTTTTGATATCGTAAGCGAGATGCCGGACGCGATATCCCTTGGTGTGGGAGAGCCGGATTTCGATACTCCATGGCATGTAAGGGATGAGGGAATATATTCACTTGAGCGCGGCCGGACATTTTATACTTCAAATTCCGGTCTTATGGAGCTCAGGACGGAGATATGCAGATTTACCAGAAGCCATTATGATGTGTCATATGAGCCCGCATCAGAGGTTCTCATCACGGTGGGCGGCTCTGAGGCCATAGATATCGGACTCAGGGCAATGCTGGAGCCCGGGGATGAAGTCATTATTCCCGAGCCATCGTATGTTTCATATGTTCCCTGCACCATAATGGCGGGAGGGGTTCCCGTCATAGTGAACCTTAAAGAGGAGAATGAATTCAGGCTTACAGCTTCGGAGCTTAAGGATGCGATCACGCCAAAAACAAAGGTGCTGATCCTGCCTTTTCCCAATAATCCTACTGGGGCGATCCTGGAGAGAAGTGATCTGGAGGGGATAGCAAAGCTCTGCACGGAGCATGATATTTTCGTGCTTTCTGATGAGATATATGCGGCTCTGACATATAAAGAGGAACACGTATCTATTGCTTCCCTGCCGGGTATGAAGGAAAGGACGATCCTCATTAACGGCTTTTCAAAGGCGTATGCCATGACAGGCTGGAGACTTGGTTACGCATGCGGCCCGAAGCGCATCATAGAGCAGATGACAAAGATACACCAGTACTGTATCATGTGCGCGCCCACTACAAGCCAGTATGCGGCAGTAGAGGCGCTGAGACATGGTGATAAGGACGTAGAGGAGATGAGGCAGGCGTATAACGAGAGAAGGCGTTTCCTGCTTCATGAATTCAAGAGAATGGGGCTTACCTGCTTCGAGCCGTTCGGGGCTTTTTATGTATTTCCGTCAATAAAGGAATTCGGCATGACATCCGATGACTTTTGCACGTCACTGTTAAAAGCCAAAAAGGTTGCAGTTGTTCCCGGAACCGCATTCGGAGACTGCGGTGAGGGCTTTGTCCGTATCTCTTATGCATACAGCATAGATAATCTGAAGGAAGCGCTTGGCCGTATAGAAGAATACATCACTGAGCTGAGGAACAGGTGATGATAGAGTACCATGCTGATGATTACGGCATATCGATGGAGCAGTGCAGGAGAATACTGAACTGCCATATTAACGGCAGGCTGAACGGGATAAGCATCATGCCAAACAGTGATATTCTGGAAGAAGCAATGGAGCTTGTCCGTCCGTATGAGGACAAAATAGCCTACACTGTACATTTGAATCTAAGAGACGGAAAAGCGAATGCTCCCAAAGAGAAGATACCGCATCTGGTTGATGAAAACGGGATACATAAGGTTTCCTTTGGGAAATATGTCGCAGGCTCATATATTCCCTGGATGCGAAAGCGCCTGAGGGAAGAGCTTTGCATAGAATTTAAGGCGCAGATAGAAAGACTTTCCCCGTACTTTAAGGACGGGCATATAAGGCTTGACAGTCATGGTCATTATCATATGGTGCCGGTCATTTTTGATGCCATCGCAGACGTAATAAGGGATAATGACATGGATGTGACTATGATCCGTGTACCCAGAGAGAATATAGGGCTTTATCTGAGGCACTGGAAAGAGATAAAGGATTTCAAGCTTATAAATTTCGTAAAGGTAGCCATCCTGAATACATTTGCAGAAAGGAATCTGAGGAAATATCCCGGGCTTTTCAGTAAGGCAAAGCCTTATGATTTTATGGGAGTCATGCTCTCGGGACATATGAGCTATGAAAACGTATATCCCGTATATGAGGAGGCTGTAAGGCTTTCAAAGGAGGCCGGAAACGATCTGGAGCTGTTGTTTCACCCGGGTTCAGTACGTGAAAAGGAAGCCTTATCAAAGCTTAATCCGGAGGGCAGGTGGTTCTTCGTGGATAAATGGAGAGAAAAAGAGGCGGATGCCTTAAAGAGACTTCCGGCAGCAAAATAGGATGTCAGACTTAGATCAAATATACGAAAAGGTCATAGCAGGACAGGCGGATGCCTCATATCTTATGGGGCAGGAGCTTACCCTGCTTCTTAAATTATCGACCCGGATAAAAAAACACAGGGCAGAGGCAGGACAGGGCGGGTGTAAGATAGCCGTGCTCGGATCCTACAGTATCCAGCATTTTTGCATGATGCTGGATGCCTTTCTTCTGGGCATGGGGATCAATGCCGGAATCTATGAGGGAGAATACGACGGGATCAAGTCGGACGTGCTGGCTGGGGACTCGGACTTTTATAAATTCGAACCGGACATGGTTTTGCTGCTCATGGATCACAGGGATATACAGAGCTTTCCTACCTGCCTTGAAGAAGAAGAGGCAGTTGACCGGATGTTAAAGGATACTATGGGCGGGTTCAGGATCCTCTGGGACAGGATAAGGGAGAAGCTTCCCGGATGCCAGATATTCCAGACAAATATCGTCTTACCCACAGAACGTCCGCTCGGAAACCTTGAGGGAGGAACAAATTACAGCCATACCGAATTCTTAAGAAGAATAAACCACGAGCTTGCGGTATCCCGTCCGGACAGCGTAAGCATAGTTGATATGGAGTATATTGCTTCATATATCGGCAAGAAGCTATGGTTTGATCATGCGTCGTACTTCATGTCAAAGTCAGGATATTCCGCTGACGCGCTCCCGATGGTGTGTGCTGCCTTTGCAAGACTCATAGCGGCTTCAAAAGGGAAGGTTTATAAATGTCTGGTTCTTGATCTTGATAATACAATCTGGGACGGCGTGGTCGGCGATGACGGATATGACGGGATAAATCTGGATCCGCATGATGCCGTGGGAGAGGCGTACAGATACTTCCAGCGTTATCTGCTCGGGCTTAGAGAGAGAGGAGTGATCCTGGCTGTATGCAGTAAAAACGATGAGCAGACAGCAAAAGAGCCTTTTGAGAAAAATCCGGATATGATACTTAAGCTGTCGGATATAGCCTGCTTTGTGGCAAACTGGGATGATAAGGCAAATAATATCAAAAGGATAGCGTCAAGCCTTAATATAGGCACGGACTCTCTGGTCTTTGCGGATGATAATCCTGCTGAAAGGGAGATAGTGAGGCAATATCTTCCCGAGGTACTGGTTATAGATCTGCCGGAGGATCCGTCGTACTACGCAAGAGCTGTGGATGAAAGTAATGCTTTTTCATGGATTGAGCTTACAAAGGAAGATATTAACCGAACCGGAACCTATGCGGCAAACACTATGCGCGAGGAGCTTATGGAGAGCTTCGTTGATTATGATGAATATCTTAAAGCTCTTGATATGCAGGCGGAGGTTGGAGAGCCGGAGGGTTCCCGGATGAAAAGATTCGCGCAGCTTATAAACAAATCAAACCAGTTTAATCTGCGTACCATACGGTATTCGGAGGAAGAGCTTTTGTCAATGAAAGAAGATCCTGATACAAAGCTTATATATGTGGACTTAAAGGATAAGTTTTCCGAATACGGGCTCATATCGTGCGTCATACTTAAGAAAACCGGCGAAGAATGTTTCATTGACACTTGGCTTATGAGCTGCCGGGTGCTGAAGCGGGGAGTAGAGCTTCTGGCCTATGACGCGGTTTATGAGGCGGCAAAGGCTTGGGGCTGCACAAGGATCAGGGGTGAGTATATCCCTACGAAAAAGAACGGCATGGTAAAGGATTTTTATCCCGGTCTGGGATTTAAGGACTGCGGAGACGGCACATATCTGGCGGAGCTCGCCGATTATCACAGAGGTAAATTTTACATAAGGTGACAAAATCATGGTCCTGCCGTATAATGAATGGTTGTATAGCAAGCGAAATTAGAGAGGGCGGGCTATGAAGACATTGACCAATACTGAACTGTCGTATTTTTGCGGGCAGATGTCGCTGATCCTTAAGGCGGGAATATCCTCCATAGAGGGTCTTTATATGATGCAGGATGACAGCGAAGCGACCGAAGAGGAAAAGAAGCTTTATCTTGAGATAAAGAAGCATCTCGATGAGGGCGGATATCTCTATGACGCGCTGGAAAAAACGGGAGCTTTTCCTCCGTATATGGTGAAGATGACGCGCATCGGAGAGGAAACGGGTACCCTGGATAACGTCATGGATGCTCTGCGCAGGCATTATAACAGGGAGGAGGAGATCCGGCTTTCTATAAGACAGGCGGTCACATATCCTGTAGTCATGGCAGGGATGATACTTGTCGTGATACTTGTGCTGCTGCTTGAGGTAATGCCGGTATTCCGTCAGGTTTTCAGGCAGCTCGGATCCGAAATGACGGGATTCGCGGGCTTCCTTTTTAATGTCGGAGACGCGATCAGAAGCTATTCCATAATATTTGTTGTGTTATTAGTGGTTCTTTTGGTTCTTGTCATATTATGTACCCGTACTGAGGGCGGAAGGAAGGCAGGTCTTGCTTTCCTGTCAAAGTTCAAATTTTTCAGACGCTTAAGAAATGACATATCAACGAGCCGTTTCGCGGACGGACTCGCGCTTGCCCTGAGATCGGGGTTTTCACCGGATTTCGGTATAGACATGGTGTCTGAGATAATAGAAGACAAGGCATTTTCGGACAGGATAGCCGACTGTAAGCAGCGGCTGATAGACGGGGCTCCTTTTGATGAAGCTTTGAAAGAGGCCGGGATACTCTCCGGCGTAAATGCCAGAATGATGACGATAGGACATCGTACCGGATCTTCGGACGTGGTCATGGAGCAGATCTCTGATCTCAGCCAGAAGAAAATAGATACCAGCATAAGCAACGCGCTGGGAACCATAGAGCCGATGCTCATTGTCATACTGTCACTTGTTATCGGCGCCATATTAATGTCGGTCATGTTCCCGCTTCTGGGCATAGTATCTTCTATATAATATGAGAAAACGCCGCGGGGATTCGGGAAAAACAGCTTTTACGCTCATAGGCTTTGCGCTGGTGCTCATATTGTTTTTATTTGCCGTAAGCAATGCGTCAAAGGGGAATATTGAAAGACAGCAGGAGAGTCTGGAAAAGGCCATACAGCGTGATGTCACTTATTGCTATGCGACAACGGGGAGATATCCTAAGACCTTTGACTATATAGAAAGAGTATACGGGCTTACTTATGACAAGGAGTTGTTTTCCGTAGAATATGAAGTGCAGGGGAGCAAGATACCTCCTGTGGTCACGGTAACAAAGGCGGAGGGTAAGTAATGCGAAAGAAAAACCGTATCGTTGAAGTCTTTCCTATACTGCTTTTCCTTATCTTTACTCTGTCGGCTCTGGGGATAGTTACTTTTTCCGTGCAGATATACCGTAATATAGTGGAACGCGCGGAGGGAAGATTCGACACAGAGACCGCGGCGGCTTATCTTTCGGAGAAATTCAGAAATCATGACGACAGGGGAAGCATACAGATGTCTGATTTCATGGGGAATGACGCGATAGCGATCGAAGAAAATATAAAAGAAGTGCCGTATATCACATATATATATGTTTATGACGGATATCTGCGGGAACTCTTTGTTGAGGTATCGGAGATCGGGAACTGTACGGCGGCGGACGGGAATGAGATACTTCCTATGAAGTCGCTTGATGTGGAGAAGATATCAGACAGTCTCCTGAAGGTTAAGCTTAGGGATGTGAACGATAAAGAAGAAGAGACATATCTTTCAGTTAAGAGCAGGGACTTTGCCGGGGGAGATACGCTATGAAGGAGAGGACAAGGCTTTCTGCAGGAAATATGCTTCTCCTCGAGCTGCTGTTTGCGCTTATATTTTTCAGCCTTACACTGTCGGTAACGCTTTCGGTCTTCGGAGAGGCATATGCCCTGTCAAGACAGGCGGAGGGCAGAAATCTTGCCGTTGCTGAGGCAAATGACGTAGCCGAGATAATAAGGTCAGCGGCTTACGCTTCGGAAATGGACGGATTATTATCGCTTAAAGGGCTCAGTAAAGAAGCTGATGGCAGATATACGGCCGATTATGGAGACGGCAAATACAGGATGATCGTGTCAACCGGCTTACAGGGAAGGCTCTATACGGCAGACATAGAATGCTATGATCCTTCCGGAAGCTCTCCGGATGAGCCGATATACGGGCTGCAGGTCGATCATGCGGTAAAGGGAGGAGGCGCTGATGGGAGATAATACGCCCAGAACCATAGGGCTTCCGATGCTTATAGTGGTTTTTGTGAGCATATGTCTTTTTTCTTTCAGCGGGATAGCCTACTCGACTGCAAAAAACAGTCTGGAGCAGAGCGACGGTATAATCGAGCGAGCCCGGAACTACCATGGCGCCTGTAATGAAGCCGAAAAGGTATTGGCCGGTCTGGAAAATGTACCGCAGGCGGAAACTACGTATTCATTTCCTTTTGGAACCGCGATGGAGGAGCTTCAGGTTACGATAGCTCCAAACGCGGACGGGGATGATTATGATATCATAAGTTGGATCGTATCTGATACGGCAAGCTGGGAGGCTCCGACAGATACCGGAAGCACATCAGGATCGCAGGGACCGGTCGGACCGTCATAGGTTATTTGGAGGATAAAATGGTTGAGGAAATCTTAAAGCAGGCAGTTGAGCAGAATGTATCGGATATCTTTATAGTAGCGGGACGTCCGGTTTCGTTCTACAAAAACGGTGTTATAACAAAAGAAGGCTATATCAAGCTGTCTCCTGATGAGGCGGAGCAGAATGTCAGGGAGATATATGATCTTGCGCACCGTGATATATCAAAGCTCACAGAGGGCGGAGATGATGACTTCTCTTTATCAGTGCCGGGACTGTCCCGTTTCAGGGTAAGTGGCTATAAGCAGAGAGGTACGATCTCGGCCGTACTCAGAGTCATATCCTTTGAGCTTCCTGATCCGACCGCGTTCAGCATTCCTTCCAATATAGTGAAGCTTGGCGAGCAGCCGAACGGTATGGTACTCGTAACGGGGCCTGCCGGTTCAGGTAAATCGTCCACCCTTGCGTGTATGATAGATCACATTAACAAGACGAAGGAAGCGCATGTTATAACTCTGGAGGATCCCATAGAGTACCTGCACAGACATGAGCAGAGTATAGTAAGCCAGAGAGAGATAAGCGTCGATACTGACAGCTATGTGACAGGACTGAGGGCGGCGCTTCGTCAGTGTCCTCATGTCATACTGCTCGGAGAGATGAGAGATTTCGAGACGATATCTGTGGCCATGACAGCGGCTGAGACCGGACATCTGCTTCTCTCTACGCTGCATACCATGGGCGCTTCCAATACCATAAACCGTATCATAGACGTCTTTCCTGCCAATCAGCAGAGACAGATAACCGTGCAGCTTTCATCCGTGCTGCATGCGGTTATATCACAGCAGCTGCTTCCTACCATAAAGGGAGGTGTAGTACCTGCGTTTGAGATCATGACTATGACGCCTGCTATAAGGAATATGATCCGTGACGGCAAGGTACATCAGATAGACGGAATCATATATTCGAGTCCTGATGAGAGTATGGTATCAATGGATGAGAGCATAGTATCGCTTCTTGAAAAGGGAATAATATCTGAAGAAACCGCGCAGAGATACGCGGTTCATCCGGAGAGACTCAGGACGATCAAACATTAAGGAAAAAAACCTTAAAAATCCCTTGACTTCGGTGTAACGGAATGATAAGATATCGTTTGCACTCGCAAAAAAGCGGGGGTTTAGAAAGTATGCACCTTGAAAACTAAACAGCAATGCAGCTTTGAAAGAAAACAAGCAGAAGTTAAATTTCAGAGTAAAAAGCGAACAGAAACACACAAAAACAGTAAGGAACGGAAGCAAAAAATAAGCAGCCAGTTCAACTGTAGGGGTTCGCGCTCTAGGAAACAGAGATAATACGGATTGCTGCGCTGCAAAGCAGCTTTCGCAATCCTAAAAACATTCGCAATCCGCGCAACAGCGCTATTTGCTCATGTTTTATCGGGGCAGATATTCACAGGAAGCCATGCAAGCATGGTTCCTGCGACATCAGCCCCTTGGATTATCAAATTCGAGAGTTCGATCCTGG
>JAFUWM010000166.1 GCA_017483425.1 Lachnospiraceae bacterium
AGATACTCCCTGTATTTTTCAAGAGGCTCCCTGACCTCCTCCACCGGAGCGTCCTGAGGTACGTCTTTAGATACCGTCCCGGTATCATCGCTTTCAGCTTCTGCAGCTTCAGTGCTCTCCTCCTCATTTTCTTCATCTGCGGTATCTTCTGTCAGATCTGACACTTCTTCATCAAAGTCTGCAGCTTCATCCGCTGCTTTCTTATCTCCCAACGTATCCGCCACCGCGGTAGACGCAAAAAGTCTGGCGCTCTTTTCGGTTTTATTCCCCGGAGATACTATCCCCACCACGATTAGCGCGCCAAGGATCAAAAAGGATATGAATGCGAAAATGACCGGCAGCTTCTGCTTCATAAGTCTAAGTAAATAATCTGTGAATGTCGTTGAACATCACATAACACATGAGAACCATCAGAAAAGAAACGCCGATGATGTTTATGATCCCCTCCACTTTTTCATTCGGCTTGCGGCCGGTGACCGCCTCAAAGATAATGAATAAAAGCTTGCCCCCGTCGAGTGCCGGAAACGGCAGCAGGTTCATGACACCGAGATCCGCCGTCAGCAGTATCACAAGCGAGAGCATATTCATCCATACATAATATATGCCGCTGTCCTTTGAGCTGTCATAGACATCGCCCACGACCTCGGCCACACCTACGGGCCCGGACAGATCGTTTACGCTGAACTGCCCCCTGAAAAGCATCACAAGGCTTTTAACTGTTACCTCTATCCAGTATCTGACTTCTGTCAGTGAATACCTTATAACCTGAAGCGGATTACCCTTTGTGTACTCCAAGGGTCCCCTGAATCCGAAAAGGAATCTCTGATCCTCCGTGCTGAATTTGGGCGTAACAGAAGCCCGGTACAGCTCTCCGTCCCTTTCGTATACTACATCCGCCCTCTTTCCCTCGTTAAACATGGTCCAGAGTGTAATATCCCTGTAGATCACTATATGCTTATTGTTTATTGAAACGATCCGGTCGCCTGCCTGAAGTCCCGCTTCCTCGGCCGGATAACCCTCCATTACGGAGTGAAGTACCGGCAGGTCGTAGCCTATACTTCCGATCACTATGAGCGAAAGTAAAAAGGCCAATACGAAATTCATGAAAGGACCGGCAAGCACGGTGGCAAATCTCGCTCCGACGGATGCCTTTCTGAAAGACTTGGGGGAATCATCATCGGGATCGTCTCCCTCAAATATAGTCAGTCCCCCGACCGGCAAAAGTTTGATCGAGTACTTCGTCTCGCCTTTTTTGAAGCCCACTATCGTAGGCCCCATGCCTATCGAGAACTCCTTTACCCCTATGCCGCTCATCTTGCCGATGACGCAGTGTCCGCCCTCATGAAAGATCACTATGACGGAAAATATGATAATAAATAAAATAAGCTTGATCAGCATAAAAACTCCAATGTTTCCCTTTCCGTAACAAATACTTCCTCTATCGACGGATCCTCCGAATACGGGACATGCTCCATCGCTTCTTCAATGATATCATATATTTGAAGAAAGCGTATCTCATCCTTGAGGAACTTCCTGACTGCCGCCTCGTTAGCGGCGTTGAATACAGTCGGCATGTTGCCGCCGCGCTTTGCGGCCCTAATTGCAAGTGATAATCCCTTAAAGGTATCCATATCGGGCCTCTCAAACGTAAGGTCTGACGCTTCAAAAAGATCAAGCCTTTTGCCGCCAAGCAGAACCCTTTCGGGATAGAAAAGCGCATATTGTATCGGTATATGCATATCCGGGACTCCGAGCTGCGCCATAACCGCTCCGTCCAAAAACTGCACCGCCGAGTGTACTATGCTCTGCGGATGCACGTACACCTCTATATCGTCTACAGGTACATCAAAGAGCCAGTGAGCCTCCATGATCTCAAGGCCCTTATTAACCAGGGTCGAGCTGTCTATAGTTACCTTAGGCCCCATATCCCAGTTCGGATGCTTAAGCGCCTCCGCCGCAGTCATTGAACCAAGCTCTTCCGTCTTCTTTCCCCTGAATGGTCCACCTGATGCCGTTAGAAGGATCTTTTCAATCTCATCATGCCCGCCTGCCCTCAGTGACTGGAATATGGCCGAGTGTTCGGAATCCACGGGCAGGATCTTAACTCCGTGCTTTTTCGCAAGCGGCATTATCACATGCCCCGCACATACAAGGGTTTCCTTATTCGCAAGCGCTATGTCATGTCCTGCCTCGATCGCGGCGATCGTAGGCCTTATGCCAATCATGCCGACCATCGCGCCGACAACTATATCCGCTTCCGGAAGAGCCGCCGCTTCTATAAGCCCGTCCATTCCCGACAGTACCTTACAGCCCGTATCAGAAACCCTGGCCTTTAGAGTCTCTGCCGCTTTCTCATCATACAGTACGGCAACCTCCGGATCAAACTCTCTGATCTGCGCTTCAAGCATCTTAGCATTATGCCCTGCTGCAACCGCCGTAACTCTGAGCCTGTCCTTATTCCCACGCACTATATCAAGTGTCTGCGTGCCTATCGAGCCTGTGGAACCTAGTATCACTATCTTTTTCATAGGAACACCTGCGAGAGTATATAAACTATCGGAGCCGTGATTATGACGGAATCAAACCTGTCGAGTATGCCGCCGTGTCCGGGGATCAGTGTGCCGTAATCCTTGATCTCATGATTTCTCTTGATAGCGCTCGCCGTGAGATCTCCGAACTGGGAAATGACAGCGCCGACTCCACATATGACTGCCGGCACCCATGCAGCAGCTCCAAGCTCTATGATAATACCGTAGATCAGTCCCACCAGAGCCGCCCCTATCACACCCCCTATAGCGCCTTCAACGCTCTTTTTAGGCGAGAGCACAGGTGTCAGCTTATGCCTGCCGAGCGCCATACCGGAAAGATAAGCGCAGGTATCGCAGATCCATGACGCTATGAATATGAGCCACACAAGCTTCAGACCCTGCTCCCCCATCCTGGTCAGATATACAAAGGACAGCATGACTCCCACATATATCACACCGAAAAAAACCTGCATCATCTTGGACGTGGGAAACCTCGGAAACTGCAGCACATAAGCTATCATAAGCGATATGAGCAGGAGTATGAGTACATAAAAAGCCCAAATGAGCCATCCGAAAAGTATCACCATGTAGACAGCGGCTATTCCCGTATATCCCAAAGCCTCCAGTATATCAGGCTTCATACTGCCTCTGTCTTCAGGCTCTCTCATCGCTCTTAAGAACTCAAAAAAACCCACGATCGATGAAAAGAACATGAGCGCCCAAAGATAATAGCCTCCAAAAAAAAGCGCCGTACCCAGTATTGCAACAAGCACTACTGCGCTTAGCGCTCTAGTCTTAAATCCCGCCATATCTCCTATTCCTTCCGGCGTATGCCTCACAGGCCTTTATAAGCTCCGCCCTGTCAAAATCAGGCCAGGCGACATCCGTAAAATAAAACTCCGTATATGCCATCTGCCAGAGCAGGTAATTCGACAGTCTCTGCTCACCCGAGGTACGTATCATGAGGTCAGGATCGGGTATATCCTTTGTATCAAGATAACCGCTGATGACATCCTCCGTGATATCTGAGGGCATAAGCGCCCCCCTCTTCACATCCTCCGCAACAGAGGCGACCGCCCGCCTTATCTCGTCACGGCTTCCGTAATTAACACATATCTGCAGGGAAAGTCCCGTCAG
>JAFUWM010000167.1 GCA_017483425.1 Lachnospiraceae bacterium
CATTAGCCACCTCAGGCGTGGTTACTATCGTATATTCTTTTCCACCGGACACATCCGCATACCATCCGCTTCCTGATGATGTGTCATAGCTGGCTATGATATCGTTCCCAGGATTATGTGATCCTGTATATGCACCCTGGGTTGTATTGTTGCCTCCCGTCAATTTACCAACAGCAAAGTTGGTATCCATATGCCCGCCAAGTGTCAGTTCATTAGCCGTTACCCCATAATATAGAGCTTTGCCGAGCATATCCCCTATTGAATAGGACGTTCCACGCTTAACCTCTGCCGCATTCTGTCCCAATACATACAGTGACAAAGAATCCGTATCGAAGGAAACAGAGGATACTCCGTTATCAGTATCGGAAATGTCAGCCTGAATCTCTTCCGCTTCGCCATCATCTGCAACATGCACTAAAACCAGTTCTCTGTCGTCTGCTTCTTCATCACTTTCAGGAGCTATGACATTTCTCTTAAATCTGATCTCTATGGTTACAGAGCCTTCCTCCGGCTCTATCTCGCCAAGCTCTTCATTTTCAAAGTGGATGTCGTATACTCTTGCCGTCTCTTTATCTAAATCTGTCTCCGTCGCTTCGTCAGCCTTATCTACAGCATCCTCCGCCTCGCTGCTTCCTGTGACATCCGTTACAATAAATACAGCGTCATCAGGGATGGCATCTGCTCTCTCAAGCGTTGCCTTGGCATAGATATAATCATCCTCGTACTCATATTCGCGCTTTTCGGCTTCTTCATCGACTTCGTTTTCGGATACGGCATTTTCAGATACTTCATTATCCGAAACAGCCTCGTCCTCTGTCTCCGCCTCATTGTCAGAAACGGTTTCTTCCTCCTCTACGGCCTCCTCAGGCTCGCCCGCTCCCGTATCGTAGTTCATGACTATGACTGCATCCTTTACGAGCTCCGTCCATGAAACTTCATCTGCGCTCTTGTCTTTTACTTCATTATCCGTGGTGATGGAATAAACCTCCGTACCGTTCTTTTCTCCGGTAAGGATGGCTGTGATTTTGTATTCTTTTCCTTCTATATTAATAGTAGTTTTGGTGTAGGTGTAATCTGTGATTTCGGGTGCTTCATACTCGAGAATATACATATAATTGGTGTCAATACCGAGATCTTCGGTATCCTTTATTGCTGATCCCGTATTGCTGTCAACATAGGAAGCACGGAGTCTGATTTCAGGTACAGTCTCCTCATTGACGTTTTCTTCATCTTCGATGAGTTCGTCTTCTGAGTCGGCCTCTGCCCTTGTATCAGCCTCCTCCTCAATATATGTCTCCTCTGTATCGTCAGAGCTTTTATCCGTAGATTCATCCGGAGCCTCCTGTACGATGTCCTTATCATCCTGAGTGGACTCGTCTACCTCCTCTCCGGGCTCTACCTCTTCGGTCATCTCGTCATCTGCGTATGCATATGACCTTGTACTTAGTCCGAAGACACTTGCGGCCGCCGAATACAGTGTCTGAGACAGCATCGTGACCAACAGAATCGCTACGATGAGTTTTTTCCTTGACTTCTTCATAGTCTGCACCTCTCCAAAACTACGCTTCCCTGCGTTACCATTCAATGGGTCTGACGGGCATAAAACCTGTACAATAACCCACTATCACTATTATCTTTATGATAACACAAGTAATTTGGCGCATAAAGCTACCATACATCACAATATTTCATGGTCTGTTTGTGGAAATTGACGAAAAATTTACTTTAATTTAGATATTTTTTGTGAAGTTTGTCTTATGTAAATTTGTTATGAAAACCACCAGATGTGGACATCCGATCATACAGATCAACGATATCTTGTAAAAAGTCACCTTATTACCGACGGACGGCGGAGCTTTTTTGCCTCGTACAGCTTTTCGTCTGCCTTTTCCATGACTGCCGACAATTCGGTATATTCCTCTGCGCGGAAAAGATGAAATCCCAGAGAAATGCCGAGATAATACGGCTTACCGGATATACGGTCATATTCTTCGCACTTACTGCGTATCAGCTCCTTAACTTTATCTGCTTCTTCCTCACTTTCAGCAGCGAATATCCCCATATATTCATCGCCTCCGGTCCTGCCGAGCGGCGCAAGCTTCCCTACGGCCTCGCGGAGTATCTCGGCAGCCTTTGAGATCGCGCTGTCTCCCTCCTTATGTCCGAAGGTATCATTTATCTGCTTCAGGTGGTCGAGATCAGCCATCATAGCCACAAGCAGCCGCTTCTCATGCTTTTTGATATAGCCTGTGGCAGCACCTATAAGCCCTAAGCGGTTATACAGCCCCGTCAGATTATCATGCCTTGCAAGAGCCTGAAGCTCAGCCTGATACCTTGCCTGCTCGAGAGACATCTGCAGATATCTCATGCTTGACCCAAGCTCGAGTGAAAACATATAAAAGAACTCTATCCTTTCAGGCTCTATCTCAAGATTCAGGGTTCCATACTGATATTCCTCATAGAATAAAAAGAAAGACATATACTGTCCCGCAGGGATCTCGTCAGGTATCCCGCTGCCCCTCTTTGCACTTAGCTGAGGTGCATTATCTCCGTCAAA
>JAFUWM010000168.1 GCA_017483425.1 Lachnospiraceae bacterium
GGTAGACGTTCTTTTCCTCTGATTCCACATAACCTTTCGCGCCATCAGGCACACGCCCGTCCTTTACGTATGAAGCTGCGTTTTCTCCGGCGTGCTTTGCTTCTTTGGAAACATGATCTACTATATCATGTACATGGAGCACGTTTCCGCAGGCGAACACTCCGGGAACCGAAAGCTCCAGGGATTCTGATACAACAGGTCCGTTCAGCCTCTCGTCCATTTCCGCGCCAAGCTTCCTTGTCAGCTCGTTTTCAGGGATCAGCCCAACGGAATATAACACGGTATCGCATTCCACAAACTCTTCCGTACCGGGGACAGGCTGCATTTTTTCATCAACCCTCGCAACGACTACGCCCTCTATCCTGTCCTTGCCCCGTATCTCTATAACAGAATGTGAAAGTTTAAGCGGTATTCCGAAGTCATTAAGGCACTGAACTATATTCCTTTTAAGTCCGCCCGAATGATCCATGATCTCCACTACCATCTGTACCTTTGCGCCCTCAAGGGTCATCCGCCTCGCCATGATAAGACCGATGTCACCGCTTCCGACAATGACAGCTTTGCGACCCGGCATATAGCCCTCAATATTTACATAGAGCTGCGCCGTTCCGGCGGAGAATACCCCGGCTCCCCTGTAGCCCGGTGTATTCATTGATCCTCTTGCCCTTTCCCTGCATCCCATGGCAAGTATCAGCGCCTTAGCGCCTATCTGATACATCCCCCTGTCTCTATTCATGCAGGTTATCACCTTGACACCATCATCTGTACTCTTAAGATCGGTCACCATGGTTTCAAGAGAATACGGAATATCAAGCTGTTTTATCGTTTCCTCATATCTTGCAGCGTATTCGGGACCGGTAAGCTCCTCCCTGAAGGTATGAAGTCCGAATCCGTTGTGGATACACTGGTTTAAAATGCCTCCGAGCCTCACGTCCCTCTCAAGGATCATTATATCGGTAACGCCCGCTTTGTATGCCGCCTCTGCCGCAGCAAGACCGGCAGGTCCTCCGCCTATCACAACTATATCATATGTTTTCATTATTCATCACCCCCATTCGGGATGCTGCCTGATCCGTCAAGCTCCTTATTAAGTCCTGCCAGTATCTCTGAACCCTTATTCGCTTTTTTTATTTCAGTCGGGTCTACGCCAAGCTCCCGGGCAAGTATATTTACCACCTTTGGCGAACAGAAGCCGCCCTGACATCTTCCCATTCCGGCTCTGACTCTCCGCTTTACCGCATCGACCGTCCTTGCTCCGACCGGCCGCCTTATAGCCTCAATTATCTCGGCTTCAGTGACAAGCTCACAGCGGCAGATCACGTTCGCAAACGCCGGGTCATGCTCTATAAGCTTCTGTCTCTCATCGTCAGACGCAAGCGTCACACTGGGGATGCCCATCCTCGTATCTGTAAAATCAGACTTCTCCTTTGCGGGGTCCTTTTCCTGCATAAGCTGCGCCACATATTCACCAATGGCAGGGGCTGCCGATAGTCCGGGTGATTCGATCCCTGCCACATCCATGAAATTCCCTGCGTCATCCGCAAACTTAATGATGAAATCGCCCCCGGCCTCCTTCGCCCTGAGTCCCGCAAAAGAGGTTATTATTTTTCTTCCCGGAATCTGAAGCACACTCATCGCGCCTGTATTAAGTACATAAGAAAGACCTTCTGATGTAGTATTCGTCCCCTCCCTGTCATCAGTAACTTCTGCCGTGGGGCCTGCCATACAATTTCCGTGAACCGTAGGCGTTACCAGAACTCCTTTCCCCTTTTCGCCGGGAAGCTGAAATAACGTATGCTTCACCAGATCCCCGACCTCCTTGTCAAACAGGCAGTACTGTCCCCGGACAGCCCTTATGCTCATCGGCGTGCTGCTTACCATAGCATGTATCCTGTCAGCATAAACTCCCGCGGCATTTATCACATATTTCGTGGAGATATCCCCTTTACCGGTTACAAGCACATAACCCGCGCCGTCCTTTTTTATATCCTTTACCTCGGTTTCAAGTCTGAATTCGACTCCGTTTACCGCAGCATTCTCCGCCATCGCAGCGGTTAACATAAATGGATCGACTATTGCGCCCGTGTGCACATAAAGGGCTTTGACCACATCCTCATTTATATTGGGCTCCATTTCCCGTATCTCAGACTGCCCGATGATCCTCAGATCCTTCACGCCATTGGCAATCCCCCTGTCAAAAAGAGTTCTTAGCCCAGCCTCATCCTGTCCGCGCCGCAGCAGCACCAGTGAACCGTTACGCTTATAGGCAAAAGAAAGCCTCTGCGACAGCTCCTCCATCATTTCGGAACCTCTGAGGTTCAGTTTTGCCTTCATACTTCCGGTTCTTGCGTCATATCCTCCATGGACGATCCCCGAGTTCGCCTTTGACGTCCCTTCGCATATGTCCGTACTCCGCTCAAGGACACATACCTTCCGGTCATACCTTGAAAGAAACCTCGCGATAGAGCATCCAATCACGCCCCCGCCGATTATAATTACATCAAACATTTACATCTCCTCTAATAAATATAGTTTATTATCTGACTAAGTCCGTCCGGATGCTGATACCGTAATCGCCTAAAACACAGGCGCTAACGGTATCATGCTCCTTAAAGCAAATACTTGGAATTACAATATATAGTATTGTATAATAATCACATAAAAACGTGCAAATAAACTGTACTATATGGTTTTGGAAAAGATATGAAAATAGCTATTAGCGAAAAAGAACTTAAGCTTTTAATGAATTTTGTTAAGGATTAGTGGTTACAACTTTATTTCTTTTTTTAGTGACACGGAATAAATAACCTTCTCTGACCCGGTCGCATTCATAAGCTGGCGCAGCGCGCTTTCATAGTAATCAAGCTGCGCCTGATAGCGGTCGATAAGGATCTTTTCATCTTTCACATTGTCAGTCTTGTAATCAACCACTATGATCTTTCCGTACTCAATAAAGAAAGCGTCAATGATCCCCTGAACCATTACTCTGTCCCCGTCGGGATAAGCCTTGTCTATCCTTGATGCCGGAACGGAAATGATAAACGGCTGCTCGCGGTAAAGCTCTCTTCTTTTGCCCGCTTCATTCATGCGTCCGGCTATATCTGAATTCAGGAAATTAATGATATCACTCGCTTTTATATATTCCCTTTCACCGGCTGACAGTTTTTTCTTTATTACCAGACCATCCAGAAAATCATTTACCTTCTTCTCATCAGGCTCCATATCAAGTGAAAGGTTTTCAAAGGCTGTGTGAACCGCAGTTCCCCTTAATGCGCCGGCGGTAGGAATGACCCTGTCACCCCTCGGATCTGACGCGATAGAAACGCCCTTCTCCTCCATGGCCTCATGCTTGATATATGAGACTGATACCTTTTGCGGCACATCAAGCGACTTCTCATA
>JAFUWM010000169.1 GCA_017483425.1 Lachnospiraceae bacterium
ATACAACAAGCACAAGAAGTGACAGCAGGTACATGAATAGCATGGTGAGGTAAGAAATATTAAGCAGCCTGTCACGAGAAGCATAGAGGTCTGACATGGGCATCTGTATGACTACATAGCCTCTGACACTGTAACGGCTTGTGATCGGGTAAAATACGGAAAGATGATCCTCGCTGTAAGTGCCATAAAAATCACTTACAAGGTAATAAGAGCCGATAGCGCCCGGGTCGAAATCATCAAAGACCACGTTATCGGATGAACGGCTGTCCAGTATCTGCCTGCCGTTTGAATCTATGATGCGTATTTCGGCGGAAATATAAGTGTCTATTGCCTTTAACTGCTGCAGGGCATTTTCCCTTGCCGTGGGACCGCTGTAGAGCTGGTTTCCGTAAGTGGTAGCCACAAGACGGCTCTCCCTGTACAGAGACTCCGCCCGTGTCCTTGTAAGGTCGTTAAGGATCATGCGGCTGTTTATCGTGGATATCATGACAAAAGACAACAGGAAAAACAGCAGATATGCGAGCAGGAGCTTCAGATAAAGCGTCCGGTGGAGCTTCATCTGGATGAAAGCTCCGCTTCAAAGGTCAGCTCGGCATAGTCACCCCGTGAAAATCTCTGCACCGTTATCACGGTTTCAACTCCTGACGAGAGCTCGGAGATCGTTCTTGTATAATCGTTATAATCAAGAATATCCTGAGTCCCGATCTTTGTGATAACGTCACCGCTCTGTATGCCTGCCGTCATAGCCGGGGAATCGGGATCAACGTTTATCACATATGCGCCTACAGGCACATTGTAGGTATCTACGGCATCCTGTGTGACACTTGTGCCTATGATCCCAAGGTAAGTACGTTCCTTGCCGTTTGCGAGATTTTCTATGGTGTCCTTGATATCGGATATAGAGTAGGCAGTGATCTTATTCTCCAGATTACGATCCTGGTAGTCCGTTGTTATCACACCCAGAACATGGCCACTGTAGTCCACTATCACGCCGGAAGCATTATCTGAACCGCTTATGTCGGTTGTAAGCAGATGCACGTTAAAGTCGCTCATTTCCTGTTCCTGTGACATTGAGGTTATAAGGCCATATACTTCGGAATCCAAAATTCCTAAGGGAGAACCGATCGCTATGACGGGAGTCCCCACGGTGGAGGCGTATGTAGATGATCCGAGACTGGCGTAGGATATCTTTTCAAGAGTTTCCGCACTGATATCTGACAGCTCGATGCTTATGATCTGGAGGCCGGTATCGGAATCAGTATTCATTACCTGAGCCGGCGCGGATTCGCCGTCTGTGAAAATGACCGAGATATCCTCAGCATCCTCTGTCGCGCTGCTGTCAGCCAGAACCAGAAGCTGTTTCCCGTTATCGGCCACTATCATTCCTATGGTGGAATGACCGTTCTCATAGGGGTTTTCAAACCAGTCGGTATCGGTCGTAGTGCCGGTTACCGTGACAAGTGATTTACCGGCTTCGGTAGCAACGTCATGTAAAGCTCTGTAGAGACGGGCATATTTTTCCGGTGTGATATCAACCTTATTTGTGATATTGTTTATTATGGTCGAGGGAGCGGATACCTCAGGCTCATCAGCTTTATTTTCAGAGGGCGTGATATCATCGGAAGAAACCGTTTCATCTTCGGATACCGTATTTCCGCCGGAAACCGTATCATCCAGAGAGATCTCGCTTACGGAATCCGTTTCGGTATCTTCCGGTTCGATCTCCGGCTCGGGAAGCTCAACTTCTTTTATGGCTGCGGTGTCATCGGGCTTGATGTACGCATAGACAATGGAAAAGGTCACGGCAGATACCACCCCGAAGATGACCGCTATGAGCACCGTCATACCGATACGCTTTGCCAGCTTTTTTTTATCTACCGGCTTGGCTTTTATCTTTTCCTTTATAAAATCAGATGCCACCCCGCAACCTTTCTACTTTTACAAGACGATCGTTTAGGATATACTATTATACACCTACTATGAATAAAAGAGTAATCGAAAAGCTGGAATTTAACAAGATATTAAATATGCTCGAGGAGTATGCGGCGTCGGAGGAGGCAAGAAAGCTGTGTCGTGAGACGGAGCCGCTTGCTTCATTGCCGGAGATCGAGCGCAGACTGCAGTTTGTGGATGATGCCGTGGATCGCGTATTTAAGGACGGCTCGATATCCTTCGGCGGAATAAAGGACGTGCGCCGGGCGGTGCTGTCAACCAGACGGGAGTTTACTTTGACTGCTCTGGAGCTGATGGATATAGCGACGACGCTGGAAGCAGTCGAAACGGTAAAGGCTTACGGTATGCAGGATCGGTTTGAGGAGGCGCCGGATTCCCTTTATGATGATTTTGAGTGTCTGGCTCCCGTATCAACACTTGCAAAGGATATACGCAGATGCATCATATCCGGAGATGAGATAGCGGATGACGCTTCAAGCAGGCTAAAAAGCATACGCCGGAGCATAAAGATATCACAGGATCGGATACGCTCAGAGCTTGGGAGCATGGTGCAGGGAGCATATGCTTCATACCTGATGGAGCCTGTGGTGACACAGCGGGGAGGACGATTCGTCATACCGGTCAGATCCGAGTATAAAAATCAGGTTCCGGGCATGGTTCATGATTCATCATCAACGGGATCTACGCTTTTCATAGAACCTGCAGCGGCAGTACGGCTCAATAATGAAATAAGGGAGCTGCAGCTTGCCGAGAAGCAGGAGATCCAGGTAATACTTCAGGATCTGTCAGCAGAAGTTTCCGGGTACGCGGATCAGATAATCGCGGATATCGATATAGCTGTAAAGCTTGACCATATATTTGCCTGTGCGCATCTTGCGCTTGACATGAAAGCGTTCCGACCGGAGTTTTCGGAGGAGCTTTCATTTGATCTGAAGGATGCGAGGCATCCGCTTATCAATCCGGAAAAAGTCGTTCCTACTAATGTATATCTGGGGAGTGAGTTTGACCAGCTTATAATCACCGGACCGAATACGGGAGGCAAGACCGTTACGTTAAAGACCGTAGGTCTGCTGGAGCTTATGGGGCTATCCGGGCTTTTCGTACCTGCGGCTGAGGGCTCGAGACTGGGTTTATTCAGGGAGATATATGCCGACATAGGAGACGAGCAGAGCATAGAGCAGTCGCTCTCCACATTTTCCTCGCATATGGCAAATATAGTGGATATACTTAAAAGATGCGGCAAGGATTCGCTGTGTCTCTTTGATGAGCTTGGAGCAGGAACCGATCCGGAGGAGGGAGCGGCTCTTGCCATATCCATATTGAACTTCCTTCATGTGCGCGGTATCAGGTCAATGGCGACGACTCACTACTCAGAGTTAAAGATGTACGCATTGGACACTCCGGGCATAGAAAACGCAAGCTGTGAGTTTGATGTGGAAACGCTGTCTCCGACCTATCATCTTCTCATAGGGGTTCCGGGTCGGAGTAATGCGTTCGCGATATCAAGAAAGCTTGGACTGCCGGGGTATGTGATAGAGGAAGCCGAAAGACGGATGGATGAATCTGACCGCGCCTTTGATTCCGTGGTGGGAAGGCTTGATGACGCAAGACAGGAGCTTGAAAAACTAAAGACGGAGGCTGACAGTGAGAGGAATGAAGCGGCATCACTGAAACAGGAGCTTGACGCGACCAATGAGAAGCTAAACAAGGAAAGGGATCGCATCATAGAAAAAGCAAGAAAAGAAGCGGCGGACATCCTTACGGACGCTAAGATGCAGGCGGATGCTGTCCTAAGAGATATAAATAAATATGGAGCATCAGCGGATCGGGAGGGTGTGAAGAAGCTTGAGGCGGACAGAGCTATGCTTAGACGGGGCCTTGAGAGACAGGAGAGTCCGGTTCATAAAAAGAATCCGAAGACCGCAGGACTTGATGCAAAGGATATAAAGCCGGGGATGGCTGTGGAGATAGTTTCGTCCGGCTTTAAGGGAACTGTAGCCGCGCTGCCGGACGCGAAAGGAAACCTGACAGTACAATGTGGTATAATCAATTATAATACAAATATAAAGGATCTGATACTCGCGGACACAGACAGTAAGAGCAAGCCGGAAGTAAAGGTTTCGCGGACGGCGCATCTGTCACATGCCCAGACTATATCGACCGAGCTGAATATTATCGGGCTGACGGTTGATGAGGGGCTGGCAAAGATGTGGGAATATCTGGATGATGCGTATATGTCCCATCTGGGCGAGGTCAGGATAGTGCATGGCAAGGGAACCGGCAAATTAAGAGATGCCGTGCAGAAAGAGCTGAAAAAGATAAAGTATGTGAAGTCGTTCCGCCTGGGCGAATACGGCGAAGGAGATGCAGGAGTCACCATAGTAAAGCTTAAATGATTTAAGGGGTTTTATTTATGACTAATAAGCAAAAGATACTTATTGTGGATGATGACGAAAATATAGCGGAGCTTATATCGCTATATCTTACGAAAGAATGCTTTGAGACCCAGATAGTAAATGACGGGGAGGCGGCGCTGCAGGCTTTTGAGAAATCACAGCCGGATATTATCCTGCTTGATCTGATGCTTCCGGGGATAGACGGCTATCAGGTGTGCAGGGAGGTCAGGGCAAAAAGCCAGACACCGATAATAATGCTGTCCGCTAAAGGAGAGGTTTTTGACAAGGTTCTGGGACTTGAGCTCGGCGCAGACGACTACATGGAAAAGCCGTTTGATTCCAAGGAGCTGGTGGCGAGAGTCAAGGCGGTGCTGAGGCGGTACAGGCCTATGGTACAGGAGAAGCCTGAGACAAATGCCATAAAGAAGGTTGATTATCCGGATCTTTCCATAAACCTTACAAACTATTCCGTCCTCTATAACGGACAGACGATAGACATGCCGCCGAAGGAACTGGAGCTTTTGTATTTTCTTGCTTCCTCTCCGAATCAGGTATTCACGAGAGAGCAGCTTCTGGATCATATCTGGGGATATGAGTATATCGGTGATACGCGTACCGTGGATGTCCATATTAAGAGACTCAGGGAAAAGATCAATGACCATGATTCATGGCGGATAGCTACGGTATGGGGGATAGGTTATAAATTTGAGACAAGCTAAAGAAGGAGCAATGATCAGGGAATGAAATATCTGAACGAGCTGGCTGAGGGCGACAGGATCTCAGCAGTATATCTCTGCAAGAGGGCGGCGACGCTCACTACCAAAAACGGCAAGGATTACATGAGCCTCACGCTCATGGATAAGACCGCCAATACGGATGCCAAGATATGGGAGCCGAATTCAGAAGGTATAGGAGATTTTGACGAGCTTGATTATATCCATGTGACAGGCGATGTGACGGTTTTTAACGGCGCTATACAGGTAAATATCAGAAGGTTAAGGAAAGCAGATGACGGGGAATACGATCCCTCTGATTATCTGCCCATGTCGCCATATGATAATGAAGGCATGTATAACCAGCTAAAGAATGTGATAGAAACAGTAAAGAATCCACACCTTAACAAGCTTCTGACAAGTTTTTTCATTGATGATGCGGATTTTATAGACAGGTTCAGAAAGGCCTCCGCCGCCAAAACCGTGCATCATGGATTTGTAGGCGGACTCATGCAGCATACGCTTGCTGTGACAAGGCTTTGCAAGTTTTATACAAAGGCTTACGCGGCGCTTGATCATGATCTGCTCATTTCAGCGGCGCTGCTTCATGATATCGGCAAGGTCAGGGAGCTTTCAAGATTCCCGGAGAACGACTACACAGATGACGGACAGCTTCTGGGTCACATATACATGGGAACGGAAATGGTAGCGGAGCATGCAGGGAAGATTGATGGTTTCCCGCCGAAGCTCCTGTCCGAGCTGCAGCACTGCCTGCTGGCGCATCACGGGGAGCTGGAATTCGGATCGCCAAAGACGCCCGAGCTTATGGAGGCAATGGCTCTGAACCTTGCGGACAATACGGATGCGAAGCTCGAGACCTTTACGGAGGCGGTTCAGGGAAAAGAGGCGGATAAATGGCTCGGTATGAACAGGCCGATCGGAGCTAATATCAGAAAGACCTCCGTGTGGACTGTCAGGGAAGAGTAAATTTACAGTATGAAAAACAAAGATAAGGTTTTTGAAAAGAATGAGATATTAAAAGGGCTTCAGATAGAGGCCCTTTCTTCTGATGGATCTGGAATTGCAAAGCCGGAGGGATATCCTGTATTTATCAAGGACTCGCTTCCCGGAGACATTGTAACGGCAAAATAATGAAAGCCAAAAAGGACATGGCATTCGGACGGTTAGTTTCCATAGAAAAAGAATCTCCTGACAGAGTACCGCCAAAATGCGAAAAAGCAAGACCCTGCGGAGGATGCGCGATACAGGGGTTAGATTATGAGAAGCAGCTTGAGTATAAGGATGATAAAGTTTATAACTGTCTGCTAAGGATTGGGGGCATACCCGCAAAGATACTGGATAAGGCGCATGAAGAACCTATAGGAATGGATAAGCCATGGAGATACAGAAATAAGGCACAGTATCCTATAGGAAGAGATAAAGATGGGCGATTGATATCCGGTTTTTACGCAGGAAGAACACATCATATAGTAGAAATTGAAGACTGCTGTCTGAATCCCCCGGAGTTTGCGGCGGTATTAAGAACCTTTCTAGGCTTTTGTGAAGAGAATAAAATAGAGCCTTATGATGAAAGGACAGGCAGCGGGCTTATAAGGCATCTCATTATAAGAAAGGGCTTTGCCACAGGCGAGCTTATGGTAATGCCTGTGGTGAAAGATCTGAAGGCTTTCGGGAAAAAAGCGAGAGAAGCCCTGAAGGAAGCACTGATCGGGATACCCGGGCTTATTACCATAGTTTTAAACGAGAATCCGGAAAATACAAATGTGATCCTTGGCAAAAAAACGGAAACAATATACGGGCCGGGATATATAACCGATAAAATGGCTGACCTGAGATTCAGGATATCTCCGCTGTCCTTTTATCAGGTTAATTCTGGGCAGGCATTAAAGGTATATGAAAAAGCCCTTGAGTATGCGGATCTAACGGGTAATGAAAAGGTATATGATCTCTGCTGCGGCATAGGTACGATATCCTTATTTGCGGCGAAAAAAGCAGGCTTTGTGTACGGGATAGAGTCTGTCCCGGAAGCAATAGAGGATGCAAAAGAAAACGCTAAGCTAAACGAAATAACAAACGCGGAGTTTACTGCTGCCGCGGCAGAGGATTATCTTCCCCGGATCAAAGACATCTCCGCCGATGTAGTGATACTTGATCCTCCGAGATCCGGTATGGAAAGACCGGCGCTTGATGCCATAGTCACTGCATCACCCTCCCGCATAGTCTATATCTCCTGCGATCCCGCGACCCAGGCTCGCGACATCAAAGTCTTTTTAGCCGCCGGCTACCACCTGACCCGCTTTGTCACCGCAGACCAGTTCTGCCACACAAGCCATGTGGAAACTGTATGTCTCTTGGGCAGACGAAAACCCGATGATACGATAAAAGTCTCCGTCAATATGGACGACTATTATCAGATCAGGGACGCTGAGGAAGCAGAGAAAAACCCTTCATAAGACCAAAATAGTATATCGAGATAAAAACTTAGCTGTTGATGCGTAAGAAAAGATTACGTATCAGCAGCTTATTTTATTTTCAGCCGAGAACGACAGAAGGGAGCAAATCTATGACAAACGAAGTGAAAAAGACAAGGAACCTGAAGGTGATCGAGCAGAGCGGATACAGGTATCAGGCTAC
>JAFUWM010000170.1 GCA_017483425.1 Lachnospiraceae bacterium
AAGTCTTCTTGTCAGAGCAAAAGTGCCGGAGTTTGTGCGTTGCATGGCGATCAGGATGGTTGCGTTTTTTGACGGGATGTTTGCAAAATAAGGACCGAGCCATCCGTCCCAGCCATATTCGCCGGGGATCATAAGGGTGTCGCAGACTCCAGGCTCACAGGCTATGCGAAGCAGGTTCCCATAAGTAAATCCAGTAAGATCAAACATTTTGCAAAAGCCTTTTTCCACACCGGGAGAAGGCTTTCTTGCTGTCATGAAATCCACCGTGGCAGGTGAAAGTATCTGATATCCGTCATGCGTAGAGCCGCCGTTCAGAAGCATCTGCGCGAACTTCATGTAGTCGTCAAGCGTGGAAGCGAGTCCGGCGCCGCCGGATTCAAAGGCAGGCGGGGTTTCCATGCGGTTCTTTATACCTAAGTTATTGCCGAGGTATTCGGGCAGAGAACCATCTATACGGAGACTTTCGTTACCGGGAAATGAAGCATCAGAGCAAGGCTTTTCATTATCGGGTAATTCATGCAGATGGCTTACGGGCACGTATGATCTTGCAAGTCTTGATTGCATGCTCTTAGGCACATAAAAAGCGGTATCAGACATATCCAAGGGCTCAAATATTTCCATTGAGAGAAATTCAGAAAATCTCATGCCGGTGACCTTTTCGACCACAGCTCCCAGTATATCGGCAGAGGTGCTGTATAGATAATCCGTGCCCGGATCGAAAGCGAGAGTGCAGTGGCCGAGGGCTTCGGCAACCTCTATCGTTGTCATCTCGTTTTCGGTATCAAGCTTCTTTTCAATCTCGTCAAATACAAGCCCGGCATCTGCACCCGCAAGGGTATTGTTGTCAGGATAGGAAAGTCCGCCTGTCATATCAAGAAGATTGCCTATGGTCATAGGACATGATACAGGGCGCTTATTTCCCGAGGCATCGTAGAAACGCTGCCCTGAAAAGGACGGTATGTAATCAGAAACAGGGTCAAGCCTGTCAAGAAGTCCCCTCTCTATTAGTATCATGACTGCGGCGGCCGTGATAGGCTTGGTCATGGAATACAGACGGATAATGGTTTCGAGCGAGTATGGCACACCGGCTCTGACGTCCGCAAGTCCCCTGTCGATCCTGCACCATTCTTTTCCGTCCATATATACCAGTATGGACGCTCCCGATATCTCATTCTTATTGATATAGCTGTTAAGTACCTGCTCAATTTTTTCTTCCATTTCAAGCCCCTTTGTTTTGCGCGGCGCTGCAGCGTCCTGCCTGTTTGTCTCTGCTCTGCATTCGCTGCGTCTTATTCATGCTCGTACCAGTTTCCCTTTAGCTTCTTATATTCCGTCGGTGTGCAGCCCTTTATCTGTTTGAACATCCTCACGAAAGCCGGAGGACTTGAAAACCCTGAGTTTATCGCTATCTCGGTGATGCCTGCGGAGGGATCGGTCAGTAGCTTTTCGGCATTTTCGATCCGCTTCAGATTGACGTATCTGTAAAAGGTTTTTCCGGTGAACTGCTTGAAAAGCCTTGCGAAGTGAAACTTTGAAAAGCCTGATATTTCGGCAGTATCCTCAAGGGTCAGATCCTCCGCAAAATGTTCGTTTATGTACTCACACACGTTAGTGAATTTTTCCGCGTACTCCTGCTGCTTGCCCTTGGAGACGTCAAAGCTCTCCGCCGAAGTGCTGTATTTGCGGCCGATGATCACGAGCATCTGTATCAGCATTGAGTATATGTTTGCGCCGGATAGAGGAGTCTTGCTGAAATACTCTCTTTCTATAGCAAGCATCAACTCCTTAAGTCTCGGTATGATGTCAGGGTCTTTTTCCGCGGTTATTGATATCGCGGGAGAAAGGATGGTCATGGTCGATGACAGCTCCGGGAAGTTGGAGATCAGCGAGAAATCCGGCTGGAATATGAGCCTCACGCCTTCCTTTGGCGCATGAAGCTGGTGTATCGCTCCCGATGCTATAAGGATGATGTCGCCCTCATTCAGCATATATTCGCGGTCGTTCATCTCTATCCTGTACCAGCTTTTCAGTGGCATTATAAGCTCAAGGTTTGAGTGCCAATGCGGAGGGTAGTCGTCAGCTTCAATATTGTGGTAAAGACGGAACAGGGGGCGATCCCTGAAATTCACTGTCTCATGGTATCCGTTCAGACTTTCTATCATAATATATGACTCCTTAATACTCGCTAAAAATTGCCAATGATCAGTCAATAACAAAAAAACGAGTAAAAAAATTGCTATATAATATATTTCCTTGATTTTATCATATATTTCAGATATTACAAGTGGATATCCATGGAAATAACTGAAAATATATGTCGTGAATTTACCCAGTATATCATAAGAAAACGAGGAGAATACGGGCAAAATACACAAATTCACGTAATAAATCAAAAGCAATAAAAATAAACATAGCAATAATTTATATTTTATAAGCAACTTTTTTGAAGAATGAAGTACGGCTCTGGAATATTCTGATATTATGGATAGTCTCTTTTAAGGATGAGAGGCAAATATAGTAAAAAAATCAGGAGGGAGTAAGTAAATGAAGAAAAAGGTTTTGTCAGTTCTTTTGACAGTAGCTATGACGGCTTCCCTGCTTGCAGGCTGTGGCAGCACAGGCGCGGCAGACAGCGCACCGGCAGCGGACGCGTCATCTGATACCGCTGACACATCCGCAGACGCATCATCCGATACTGCTGCAAGCGGAGATGTCGAGGAGATCACATGGATGTTCTGGGACGATCTGGATGCTACAGAGGATCTTATCTCAAAGGGTTACAAAGAAGTCATTGACAGATTTAATTCTGATTATGAGGGTCAGTATCATGTAACTCCTATCACAACAAATCTGGAGGAGTACTACACGAAGCTCAACGCACTGGTTGCATCAGGCGAGACACCTGACGTATTCATCGTAAGCCCCGGCCCCAACCTCACGACCTATGTGGAGCCCGGAGTCGCGGCAGACCTTACATCTTATCTTGACGCTGACTGGAAGGGTTCGTTCTCCAGTGACGCGGTATTCGCACAGCAGACCTATGACGGCAAGATATACGCGGTTCCTCTTAATATCGCGGCAGCCTGTGTCTTCTATAACAAAGAGATGTTTGAAGAGGCAGGCGCAACTGTTCCCAAGACCTGGGACGAGCTCATTGACGCATGTGAGAAGATCCAGGCTGCAGGACATACGCCCATCACAATAAGCGCAGGTACGGCATGGTGCCTCTCGATGCTTGCGGGATATCTTTGCGACAGGGAAGGCGTCGACCTTACCAAGATAGAGTCAGGTGAGGAGAGTTGTAATAATTCCAAGACCATAGACGCTGCAAACAAGATGATCGAGCTTTCACAGTATTTCCAGCCTACGGCTGCAGGCGATACGAACGACGTGGCTACGGCAGGTCTCTATAACGGTGAGGCAGCTATCCTCATCCAGGGATCATGGGCTATAGGACAGATCAACGGTGAGAATCCTGAATTTGAGCAGAAGTGCGGAGTATTCCAGTTCCCTGAGATACCCGGCGGCAACGATCCCAACAGGGTCATAGCAAAGTCTGACTCACTCGCAATGAGCTCTACGACAAAGCATCCCGAGGCTGCTATAGCGCTCATGAAATATTTCACTGACGATACGGCTCAGAAGTACACGGCTGAGGTCGGCGGAAAGATCCCCGTTACCAAGGTTGAGTATGATGCGTCCAAGGCTCCGGCGCAGCTTGCCGATGTTATGGATATCTTCACAAACGCAAGCTCGACATTCGGCTTCTACAATGAGTCCTTATTCTCCACAGAGGCAGGCTCTACATTTGATGACAATATGGTAGCTATCTACCTCGGCGAGAAGACACCCGAGCAGGCGTTTGATGATCTCGACGCATGGTATGCGGCAAACAAGAAGTAATAAATAAATTTAGTTTTCCGGCGGGAGGCCAGGGACTGCCTGACCTCCCGTTTTTCAAGAAAGGTTAAGAAAGGGGAAAGAATGGACAAACTCTTAAAGGATAAAAAAGCGATAGCCGTCTTTGTTCTGCCGGCGTTCATCCTGTTCACGCTGATCCTGTTCATTCCGATCTGTCAGTCGATCTATTATTCATTCTGCGATTACGACGCGCTGACAAAGCCGGAATTTGTGGGACTAAAGAATTATAAAAATCTGATGATAGACGACACGATGAAGATAGCGTTGAAAAATTCTTTATTTTTTCTTATCTATTCTTGTGTGACACAGCTTATTATGGGTCTGATCCTTGCGGGGCTTCTCACGAATATAGAGAAAGGAAGAAACTTTTTCAAGAATGTCATCTACCTGCCCTGCGTGCTCTCGTCTGCGGCGCTCGGACTTTTGTGGATGTTTATATTCAGCCCTAAGCTTGGCATCAACCAGATACTCGCGAGGTTTGGCATAGAGGGGCCGCTCTGGCTCATGGACATCAAGGGGTATATCACCCTGCCGATGTGGGTCATCGCCTTTGTAGCGTTGTGGCAGTATGTCGGACAGTCAATGATGCTCTATATGGCGCAGATCTCCGGCATAAGCAAATCACTCTACGAGGCGTCATACATAGACGGATGCAACAGGGTCAAGTCCTTTTGGCATATCACGCTCCCACTCATAAAGCCCATGGTCGGGACGGCTATGTCTCTAAATGCTATCGGATCGCTGAAGTTCTTTGATCTGATCTTTAACATGACCGAGGGCGGACCAAACCACAAGACCGAGGTGCTTGCCACGCATCTTTATACACAGGGCTTCAAGTATTTCAAATACGGATACGCAAGTGCGATAGGAACGGTGCTTCTGGTGCTCTGCCTGATCATGACCTTCCTTATCAATAAGCTGTTCAAGAGCGAAAACTACGAGATGTAAGGAGGATGGCAGGATGAAATCAGAAACGAAAAAAATAAGCGCCGTAAAGGTTTTGATATATATCTTCCTTTGCTTCATGGTGGTCATATATCTGGCTCCGCTGCTCTGGGTATTCTCGGTATCTTTCAAGACAAACGGCGAGATATTCACAAATCCGTTCGCGCTGCCGGAGAGTTTCTTTATAGATAACTATGTATTTGCATGGACCGCGGGAAAGCTCGGCATCGCAATGGCAAATTCGCTTTTTGTCTGTGTCATAACGCTGGTACTCAGCATGTTCCTCGGCTCGACCGTGAGCTTCGCGATAGGCAGGATGAAGTGGAAGCTCTCAGGGCTTGTCATGGTATACTTCATGATGGGAATGATGATACCGGTACATTGCGTGCTTATACCGCTTTTTACGAGGTTTGCAAAGATCGGATTATCAAATAACCTCTGGGGGTTGATACTTCCATATCTTACTTTCTCGCTTCCGACGACGATATTTATAATGACGGGCTTTTTCCGAAGTCTGCCGAATGAGCTGGTAGAGTCGGCCTGCATAGACGGATGCTCTATCTATCAGATATTCGGACAGATATGTCTGCCGCTGTCAAAGACAGGACTTTTTGTCACCGGACTTATGACCTTCGTCGCAAACTGGAACGAGCTGCTGCTTGCAATGGTATTTATTTCCGATGACAACAAGAAGACCCTGCCGGTGTCACTGTCGAAATTCGTAGGTCCGTATAATACGAACTATTCACAGATGTTCGCTGCGATAGTTATAGCGATAGTGCCGACGATAATCGTGTACTGCGCGTTCAGTAATCAGATAGTAGACGGACTTACAGCAGGAGCGGTCAAAGGTTAGGGGGATTTAAATATGAGAGCGAATGAAAGAAAACCATTAGTCACGAATATATATACAGCAGATCCCTCCGCGCATGTATTTAACGGGAAGATATACATATATCCCTCGCATGATCTGGAGCATGACGCGCCGGATGATGATGACGGCGATCAGTACATCATGGAGGATTACCATGTGCTGTCAATGGAGAGCCTTGATTCCGAATGCATTGATAACGGACTTGCTCTGTCACAGGATGACGTGCCCTGGGTGTCAAAGCAGATGTGGGCTCCGGACGCAATATACAAAAACGGAAAATATTACCTTATTTTTCCTGCAAAGGATAAGGACGGGATATTCAGGATAGGAGTGGCGGAGTCGGACTCTCCCGTAGGTCCCTTTACCCCGCAGGAGAGCTATATCAAGGGAAGCTACAGCATAGATCCCGCTGTGCTCATAGATGATGACGGCAGGACATACTGTTACTATGGCGGTCTGTGGGGAGGACAGCTTGAGATGTGGCAGTCGGGAAGCTTTAATAAAGACGAAGCCCGTCCGGCAGGAGACGATCCTGCGCTTGGACCCATGTTCGCGGAATTCTCGGATGATATGACAAAATTCATAACCGAGCCGAAGCACATCGAGATACTTGATGAGAATGGCGAGCCCCTCAAGGCAAAGGACGAGGACAGACGCTATTTCGAGGATCCATGGATGCATAAGTATAATGGTAAATACTATTTTTCGTATTCCACGGGAAGCACCCACTATATCTGCTATGCGGTGAGTGACAGACCGGACGGGCCGTTTACATACAAAGGACGAGTCCTTGAGCCGGTGCTTGGCTGGTCTACGCACCACTCCATCGTAGAGATAGATGGTGAGTGGTATTTATTCTACCATGACTGCGAGCTGTCAAAGGGCGTGACCCATGAGCGCTGTGTCAAGTATACCAAGCTCGATATAGACAAAGAAGGCAATATCAGCACGATCCACCCGTATGAACTGTAAAGAACAAGGGCAGGCAGAAATAAATGTCTGCCCTGTCAGTTTTTAGCTTTCAGCATGACATCTGTATGGAATTCTTTCTCGTCGTGCGAAAATCTTGCTAAGCCATTATATTTCTCAGCGGTCTCACGGATAGAAATAAGTCCCAGCCCGGAGCCGTGTCTGCCGGTAGAGAGATACTCTGTGCCATTCATACGGACATTTCCATCAAAGGAATTTGTGACAATGATGTAGAGACTGCCACCCGCCTCATATCGCAGGATCAGATCAATAAAGCGGTCGGCCTCCGGCAGCTTCTCACAGGCATGGATCGCGTTTTCGAGTATATTCCCCAGAATGCCGCACAAGTCGATATCAGACACGTGAAGCTCTGCCGGCATATCAATCTCCCATTCCAGCGGGATAGAAGATGTTTTTGCCATATTCATATAGTAATTGAGCAAGGCATTGACCGCAGTATTCTCACAGAAAGATACAGTATCGTTTGTCGGCTGCATGGCAAGGTAATCGTCAAGATAGGCTCTGACGGAAGACAGATCACCGGCGGATACAAGCGCGTCGAGGGTACCGATAGTATGCTTAAAGTCGTGGCGGATCTTTGCCGACTCTTTCATATATCGCTGCTGGGACAGATATGTACTCTCCTGCATTTCAAGAATACGGTTGCGCGCCTCCGCCTCAGTCTTTTTCATCATATCCGAGACAATGTAATAAAACCACACACATAAAAGGCATAGCAGCAGGAAGAACAGACCAAGGCTCCCCCAGAAAGCAAGCTGCATCTTATTCACATGGAGTGTCTCGTATTTTCTCGGGGAGATCAGGAGATTAAAGGCGACAAAGATCCCCCATACCGGAAGTGAGGCATAATAGACTCTCGGTAT
>JAFUWM010000171.1 GCA_017483425.1 Lachnospiraceae bacterium
ATATCTCTACCGCCTATGCATGGATCGGGGCGGCGGCATATACGCTTCAGATATATTTTGATTTCGGCGGTTATTCCATGATGGCTGTCGGCCTTGGCAGGATGCTTGGATTCAGGTTGCCTGAGAACTTTAACTATCCATATACGGCTGTTTCGGTAAATGACTTCTGGGGTAGATGGCACATGACACTTACCAGATGGTTCAGGGAATACCTGTATATCCCCCTTGGCGGCAACAGAAAAGGCAGGGTTAGAACTTATGTAAACTTATTGATAGTGTGGTTCATAACGGGACTCTGGCACGGCGCGGCATGGAACTTTGTTCTATGGGGGCTCTACTATTTCTGTCTTGTCGCCATGGAAAAACTCTTTCTCGGAAGGGTGCTTAAAAAGCTGCCCAAAGCCGTCGGATGGCTCTATACGATGCTTGCGGCGATGATCGGCTGGGTGCTGTTTGCGGTTAACGGTGTGGATGAGTTTGCGGTTTACATAACTAGAATGTTCGGCGGATACACTGGTAACGACTACCTTGACCATATAGCCAGCGTGGCAATGCTGCTGGCCGCCGGAGTCCTTTTCGCGATGCCGGTTTTCAGAAGAGCCTATGATGATATAAAGGACGGGATCACCGGGGTTATCCTGCATCTGATCTTATTCTGGACATGTGCGGTAGCGCTTGTGGACGCTGCCTATAATCCTTTTTTATATTTTCGGTTTTAGTAATAGAGGTTTACATAAATGAAAAAACATCCGTTGCTGATATTTATGATACTGACGATCCTGACAGTTTCGATACCCGGAGCCGTGATAAGTGTGAGGGATATGAACTTTTCTTACCCGGCGGCTGCGGTAATGATCCAGACCATAAAGAACAGGCAGTTTGCCCGTATTGTATATCCTGACGACATAGCGCTTCCGGACAGGATGATGTACCATGCGAAAAATGAAGATACAGATGATAACCGGAGCGAGGAAACAGCAAATGAAAAGCAGGATGTTAAGGCAGAAGCCGGGAGCATAGAAAGTGATGCCAGCGAGCAGAAAGAGATGGCAGCTCCGGAAAAAAAGGATGCGGACAGCAGGACTGATGAGGGTACGGCGGATACGGCTGAGCCTGTGAGGGAAGATGTTCAGGGGGAAGCTAAAGAAGATATGGATAAAGAGACGGATGAAGACACCACGGAGGATGATAATATCGAAGAAGACATCGATGAAGAGGATGATGAAGAAGAGGAAGATGAAAGCTATGAGGATGATAATGAGGTTCCGGAGGAAAAGGGTTTTACCACGGTCGATAATGATTATTTCACGGATGCCTGTTTTATCGGAGACTCAAGGGTAAAGGGACTCGGGCTTTATTCGGATCTTCCCGGCATGAACTACGGGACAGTGGGTATGCAGCTTTATCGAATATTTGACAAGAAGGTGATCAGTACTGACGTTGGCAAGGTCACGATTCCCGAAATGATCGCTCTTGATCCTGAGTATGGCAAGATCTATATGGGATTCGGGCTTAATGAGATGGGCTGGGGAAATGACGAAATGTTCGCTAACTATTATTACGGGCTTATTGATTATCTTAAGGCGGTACGGCCTGACGCGGTGCTTTATATCATGGGTATAATACATGTAACTGCGGAAGAGGAGCAGAAGTCCGCCTTATACAAGAACAGTGAAATAGATAAAAGGAATGAACTTTTAAGGCAGATAGCGGATAACGAGGGTATTTATTATCTGGATCTGAATGAGGTGTTTACCGACGAATACGGACGGCTTGCGCCGGGGGATTCATTTGACGGCATACATATCAAGGCTTCGGCGATAAATAAATGGGCGGATTACTTAAGGACACACGCGATAGTATGAGCAATAAAATTAATGAGCAGTTCTCAAGGACTGCACTTATATACGGAAAAGATGCCATGGAACGGCTTAATAAAAGCCGGGTCGCGGTTTTCGGCATAGGCGGAGTGGGAGGCTATGTCGTGGAGGCGCTTGCAAGATCGGGTATAGGAGAGCTGGATCTGATTGATAATGACAGGGTATGCCTTACGAACCTGAACAGGCAGATCATAGCGACAAGAAAAACTCTGGGAGAGTATAAGGTGGACGTGGCAGCGGAGCGGGTAAAGGATATTTCACCTGATTGCGTGGTGAGGGTATTCAGGACTTTTTTCCTTCCGGAGACTAAGGATCAGTTTGACTTCAAAAGCTATGATTATGTTGTGGATGCCATTGATACGGTTACGGGAAAGCTTTCGATAATAGAATGCGCGAAAGAAGCCGGAACTCCCGTCATATCTTCAATGGGCGCGGGAAACAAAATAGACGCTTCCGCCTTTAAAGTGGCGGATATTTATGAGACTTCGGTCTGCCCGCTTGCGAAGGTAATGCGCAGGGAATGTAAAAAAAGAGGAATAGAATCCCTTAAGGTCGTTTACTCTGATGAGAAACCGGTAAAACCTGTGGAGACAGGCTTTCAGGAGCATGATACCGTTCGAGGCGTATTTTGCCGAGTTACGGTATCAGCATCCGAACGGTGTAAGTCAGATAATAAACTAGAGTTATTAGAGGAGGAAAATTCCATACGGCGCTCTATTCCGGGCTCGACGGCATTTGTTCCCGCGGTCTGCGGTCTTATTATAGCGGGAGAAGTGATTAATGATATTACGAGCCGGAAACAATCGGGTATTTTTGTTGGTTGAATGCATGAAAAACGGGTGATAGACTGTGTTTCATGTGGGATTTAGACAGTCATACGAGGTTTTTATATGTCAGTTGCAATAGTCACAGACAGTAATAGCGGTATCACGCAGGCACAGGCGAAGGAGCTTGGAGTCAGTGTTCTTCCCATGCCTTTTATGATAGACGGTGAGACATATTACGAGGATATAAATCTCACTCAGGATCAGTTCTATGAGAAGCTGCAGAATCCTGAGGCGGAGATACATACGTCACAGCCTCTGCCGGGAGATATAATGGCTATGTGGGATAAGCTGCTGGAGGATTACGACGAGCTGGTGTTTATCCCGATGTCATCAGGGCTTTCCGGAACCTGTGAGAGCGCGACGGTATTTGCCGCGGATTATGACGGAAGAGTACAGGTCGTTAATAACCAGAGGATCTCCGTAACACAGTATATGAGTGTGCTTGACGCACTGCAGATGGCAGACGATGGCAGGGATGCGGTTTACATAAAGAAACGTCTGGAAGAAACCAAATTCGATTCAAACATTTTTATCACCGTAGATACCATGACTTATCTCAAAAAGGGCGGTAGAGTTACCCCTGCCGCAGCGGCCTTTGCAGGACTTCTGGGGATAAAGCCCGTACTTCGTATCTATGGGGAGAAGCTGGATGCTTTTGCCAAGGCAAGAGGTATGAAAAACGCAAAAAAGGTCATGATAAAGGCAATAAGCGATGATCTTGAAAAAAACTACGGAGGGATAAGGCCGGATGCTCCTAACGCATGGCTGGGAATGGCCTATACCCATAATTTGCCGGAGGCGGAGGAGTTCAAAGCGGAGGTTCAGGAAGCATTTCCCGGATATCATATAGATATGTATCCTTTGTCTCTGTCAATCTCCTGTCACATAGGGCCGGGGGCTCTTGCGATAACCTGTACCAGGATGCTTGAAGACGGACACAAATCATTGTAATTTATTTCAAAACGTAACCTTGTTTTACAACGATTAAGGCAATATGCACAATTTAGCGCATAATAATTGTGTATGTTTTTTTATCCGTACAATTTAGAAATCTGATAAAATATCCGATATAAGAGAATAGAATAACTATGAAAACAGAGGTGGAGTGATTATGAAGAATAAAGATGCAAACCGTCAAATAATAAAAGCTATAAGCATAGGACTATCGGCAGCTTTATCCCTCATGCCGACTGTAAGCGCATTTGCGGAGGATCTTGATACAGATCAGGATAACGGCGCCGACAGCGCTACTGAAGAGACAAGCTCTGAAGAAGTTAATGAGAGCAGCGAAAATGAGGAGGTCAAAGAAGCAATAAGCGAGGCTTCGGATTCCATAGAAACCGCGGCAGAGGCTGTGGAAGCGGCAGAATCTGTGGAGACAGAAGAGTCCGTGGAGACAGAAGAGTCCGTGGAGACAGAAGAGTCCGTGGAGACGGCAGATAATGACGCAGAGTCTTCTGACGGAGAGGCGTCCTCTGATAATGCGGAAGAGGAAACTGCGGTTTACGAGGATACAGAAGCGGGGACGGAAGCTTTTGAGACGGATTCGGAAGATATAAAAACCGGACTGGCTGAAGCTGCTTCCGCCATCAAGGATATTGCTCAGGAGGTAAGTGAACTCGATCAGGCAAATCAGATCACGGAGGAATCGAACGAAGATTATATTGCGGCGGAAACTGCGGCAGAAGCCTCTGTTTCATATGCCGAGACGAAAACAAAAGAAGCGGACAGCGCTGTCGAAGAGACGGTTAAGGCGGTAAATGATACATATGATGCGGCATCAGAAGATGCGGAGGATATCGAGAAGGCTTCCAAAGAAACCTATGACAGCCTTGAGTCGGCAGAAACTGCAAAGGAAGATGCGGTTAAAACAGTCGAGGAGGTTCGTCAGGAGCTTTCGGAGAGTCAGGAGATAGCGATAAAGGCTCAGGAAAAGTTGGAAACTGCGTCAACGGCACTTGATGTGGCGGAGGGAGCCGTTGAGAGCGCGGCAAAAGAAAAGGCGGATGCGGACGCGGCTGAAGCTGCGGCAAGAGAAAAGCTGGAAAGCATACTTCGAGAAAACGGGATCGATTATGAGATTATAGACGGATCGATAGAGATATCGGAGGATTCGGATTATGACGGCAAGGCAAAAGCTGCTGTCGACGCTGCCAAGAGTGCGTATGATAAGGCGCACGCGGATTCCGAACAGGCTGAAGAGGAGTTCAGCGCTGCAAATCTTCAGGCTTACACTGCGGCAAAAGAAAATGCCGATGCCGCCGATGAGAGACTTAAGGCAGCTCAGGACGCGTATGAAAAAAGCGTTGCGGCATACACTGAGGACGAAGGGCTGGAGGAGCTGCTGCAGCTGATACATGACCAGCAGAATAAGGTAAAGTCAATAGTAGATCTGCGTCAGGATAAAACTAAAACCTACAAAGATAACAACGATTACTGGAACGCAAACCGTACTCTTGCATTCTATATCGCGAAATACATGCTTTCGCAGGAGGATGGAATCGACAGGGATTCGATAAGCACCACGTTTGGCAAGACGGGAGAGGTTGAGAAGAAAAATAACGCTATCCAGGTATCGTATAAAGAGAAGGGTTCCGATCAGATAAAATATGCATATTTTGATTATAACGCGTATTACAGGGACGGCGATGTCGTGGGTACCGGCGTACATAACGGCATAGAGGATGCTGATCATATAGTGGTTCTCCAAAAAGAGGTCAAGGAGTACAGGGACGACGGCACAGCCATATCGTTTGTGAGTAAGGGAAATACTTTCTACAGTGAGATTGCGATAAACAACGGCAACGATACATATCAAAGCGCCAAGTCAGCGGTTGAATCCGCTCTGTCGGAGCTTAATTCCGTACAGGAGGCAAAGGCGGCTGCTGATGCCGTGCTGGAAAATTACTCAAACCTTGAAGCTGCTAAGGCAGCGCTTAAGGATAAGGAAACCGCGCTTGAGACAGCAAAAGAAAGCTTCAAGACCGACGACAGAATGGAGGAGCTCATCTCGCTGATAAGGAGTCAGCAGGAAGAGGTAAGCGCAGCCAGAAGTACTAACGACTACTGGAACAGGAACAGGGTGCTCACCGGATATCTTATTGAATATAATCTGCGACAGCAGGGGAACCTTTCATCGTTTGAAATAGTGTCCGACAGCAAAGGCAACATAGTCTGGAACAACGGTCATGGCACGATGAATAATTACTGCACCGTAAAATATTCTCTTGACGGGTCTGATGTTCAGACAGCGTATTTTGATTATATTGCTTACTATAATAATGGCGAGGTGGTAAGTTCTGCGGGCTCAACTTCGGGAACTTCCAATTATATCGGGGAGAGCAGCATATATAAGAGTGACAGTACTTCGATCCCGGATCACATAGTCGTTGTGAAAAAGAATGACGTACAGAGATATGAAAATGAAGTTCCTGTTGAGTTTTCCGATAAAGGAACGGCGTTTATCAGCGAGACAGACTTTAATTCGGGCAAGGATGGATATCAGAGCGCAAAGAACAACATAGAGGCGCTTGAAAAGGAGCTTCAAAGGCTCCAGTCCTCTGTGAATGTAGCTGAGAACTTACAGGCGCTGAAGGATGAAGTAACTGCGGCTGAGTCGCTCAGGGAAAAGGTGGAGGACGCAAAGGATAAAGTAGAGAAGTCTGCGGAGGCTCTTAAGAATGCAAGAGTCACGCAGGCTATAAATGCTGACAAGCTTGCCTGCCTTACAGATAAACTTACAACGGCAAGGGAGGAGTATGAGAATGCGGTGAAGGATCTCGGTGAGGCAAATGAAAGGGTTGCGGATATTCAGGCGCTCGTTGACGGCATGACTGCAGCCGTAGATTC
>JAFUWM010000172.1 GCA_017483425.1 Lachnospiraceae bacterium
CAGCGGTAGTTTCCTGCATTACATATGTAGTTGCAGGCTTTGTGGAAAATGCGGCGGTATCTTTGATAGTGGGTATTGCTGTAATGATAGCCACGCTGTTCATAGTAAGGTATGTGATAAAGCCGTCGGAGAAGGCGGAGGGCGCAGACAGCAACGGTTGACAGAAAGGCGCCTTGTGTGTTATCTTTAGTGGCGTAGTTTGGGGGTGGGCTTTTAGGAGCCCACCTTTATCATTGGGGGGATCATGACGGGTAAGCAGGACGCGGACAGGATAGCGGAGAGATTTGAAAAGCTCCTCTTTCCTGTACTTGAAAAAAATGAATACGGACTTATAAAGACGGAGTATGTAACGGAGTCCGGCAACTGGTTTCTAAGAGGATATATCGTAAGAAATGACGGCGGGGATCTCGGAATAAACGACTGCGCGCTGGTCAGCCGGATAGTCAGTAAGAAGCTTGATAAAGAAGACTTTATAGATGATGAATATACCTTGGAGATTTGTTCTAAAGGATTTTTGGAAAAAGAGGAGGGAGCAAAGAAATGAACACAGAATTGGTCGAGGCTTTGGATATACTCGAGCGGGAAAAGGAGATAAGCCGCGAGACGCTTTTTGAGGCCATAGAGAGTTCTCTGCTCATAGCATGCAGAAACAACTTCGGTAAAGCGGATAATATCCATATCACAATGGATCGCGAAACCTGCGATTATGAAGTCTATGCGGAAAAGACAGTTGTAGAGACCGTAGAAGACAAGAGCCTTGAGATAAGCCTTGAGGATGCTAAAAAGGACAATCCGGAAGCAGAGATCGGAGATACCGTAAAAATCAATATAGATTCCAAGGAATTCGGGCGGATAGCCACACAGAACGCAAAGAACGCGATCCTGCAAAAGATCCGGGAAGAAGAGAGAAATTCCGTATATGACAGGTTCTCGGGACTTACAAGGGATGTTGTCACGGGAATAGTGCAGCGGGTCAACGGCAGGAACATAAGCATAAATCTCGGAAAGGCTGACGCGATACTTACCGAGAGCGAGCAGGTAAGAGGAGAGATATTAAGACCTACGGACAGGGTAAAGGTATATATTCTGGATGTAAGGAATACGCCGAAGGGACCGCGTATCTCTGTAAGCCGGACGCATCCTGAGCTTGTAAAGAAGCTTTTTGAGGCGGAGGTCGCCGAGGTTCGTGACGGCACAGTAGAGATAAGAAGCATATCAAGGGAGGCGGGAAGCAGGACAAAGATAGCCGTATACAGCAATGACCCGGATGTAGATGCTGTCGGCGCCTGTGTCGGCATGAATGGAAACCGTGTAAACGCGGTGGTTTCAGAGCTGGGCGGAGAAAAGATCGATATAGTGAACTGGGATGACAATCCGGCTCTCTTTATAGAGAATGCGCTCTCGCCCTCACAGGTCATATCGGTCATTGTTGATCCCGATGAAAAGACCGCAAAGGTGGTTGTTCCGGATTTCCAGCTTTCTCTTGCCATAGGTAAAGAGGGGCAGAACGCGAGACTTGCCGCGAGACTTACCGGATATAAGATTGATATTAAGTCGGAGACCCAGGCTAAGGATGCTCCGGGATTCCGTATGGAGGATTATCTCACCGATGAGTATGATGACGGGGAATACGAGGGTGAGTATGAAGAAGAGTATACGGAGGGCGGAGAGTCCTTTGAGAGCGGTGAGACTGCGGTAGAAGAAAATATGGAAGAGACAGCGCAGGACGAAGCTGCAGTGGAAGAAGATGTGGAAGAGACAGCGCAGGATGAAGCCACGGATGGAGAAGTAGCAGAGGAAGAATGACGGACAGTATCCTATCGACGCTTTCCATAGCGAAGAAAGCAGGCAAGATATCATCCGGAGAGACGGCAGTGCTTAGCGACATAAGAAGCGGCAAATCATGTCTTGTAATGATAGCCGGTGATGCCTCGGAGGGTACCAAAAAGAAGTTTACGGACAAGAGTACTTATTATGAGGTGCCGTGTCGTATATATGCAGCTAAGGAGAGCCTCGCGCACGCCATAGGCAAGGAAGTAAGATCCGTTATATCCGTAAACGACGCGGGTCTGGCAGATAAAATTATAGAGAGACTGGAGGAAGCAGATTTAAATGGCAAATAACAAAAGATTAAACGATATCACAAAGGAACTTGTGTCAGGCGGTCTTACGATCGCGAATAAAGATGTGATCGCTTTCCTCGATGCTCAGGGAATAGAAGGCAAAAAGCCTATGTCTGCTGTCGATGAGGAGACAGAGAAAAAAATTAAGGATCATGTCCTAAAAACCGATGCAAAGCCTGAAAAGCCGGCAAAACCTGAAGAAAAGCCCGCTGCTAAAGCGGCGCCTAAGCC
>JAFUWM010000173.1 GCA_017483425.1 Lachnospiraceae bacterium
AAGCTTGGGGAAGGAACCGGAGCCGTGATGCTGCTCCCGATGCTTGATACGGCACTTGCCTTGTATACTGCGGGAAGCTCTTTTGATGATATAAAAGTGGGACAATATGTGCGCACGAAAGATTGAACTGATATACGGAGGAGCGGCTTCTGGAAAATCCGGATTTGCCGAGGCAGAAGCGTTAAAATGTACGGAGCCCTTTTATTATCTTGCAACCATGCGCAGGGGAAGTGAGACAGGGGATCGCAGGATAAAAAGGCATGAGATGAACCGTGCCGGTAAAGGCTTTATTACCATAGAATGTCCTGTAAACATCGGTACCGCTGCTGACAGGATAGACGGCGGTACGGTATTGCTTGAATGCCTTACAAATCTTGCGGCAAATGAAATGTTTACGACGGATGAACATGATGACGGTCTTTGCGATAAGATATTACAGGATATACTGGCGTTTGGACGTAAAGCGGAAAACTTTATCATCGTATCAGGGGATATCATGAGAGACGGAGAGGTCTACAGCAAAGAAACGGAGGCATACATCAGGCTTATCGGTACGCTGAACGCAAAGCTTACCGCTGTTTCTGATAAGGCATACGAGATAGTTTACGGCTGTCCGAAGAGGATAAAATGAGACTTTTAAGATCTTTGCTCATAGCGTTTTCCATGTATTCAAGGATACCGACGCCTCATACGGAGTGGAAGGAAGCGGACATGAAATATGTCATGGCGTGCTTTCCGGTCGTAGGGGCAGTCATAGCCCTGATCCAGTACGCTGCATATACAGTGGCGGCAAAGCTGGGACTGAATGTTTTTTTTACTGCCTCTATAGCTGTGTGTATACCTCTTATACTGACAGGCGGTATCCATATGGACGGATTTATGGATATGTCTGATGCGCTCTCTTCATACAAGAGCAAAGAGGAGAGGCTGGAGATACTTAAAGATCCGCATATAGGGGCGTTTGCCGTGATCAAGGCAATGGTTCTGATGATCCTGTATTTTGGAGCGGTATTTGATATCATATCACTGGGAGAAAAGCCGGTATTTTTGCTTTTATGTCTGTCTTATTTTGGATCAAGGATATTATGCGCTGCCTTTGCGGTATGCGGCCGGTCCGCAAAAAAGGACGGGATGCTCTATTCTTTCGTCAATTCCTCGGAAAAAGGCCTGGTTATGGCGATCCTCGTGACAGAGATGTTGGTTTTTATTATGCTTGCTGTCCTGATCTCGCCCGTGATCGGGGCAATTATGATCTTAGCTATGGCGCTTTCGTATTTAGTCTGCGCATGGATCGCATATAAGGCTATAGGCGGTCTGACGGGGGATGCAGCAGGCTGGATGCTCTGCGCCTCGGAATGCGCAGCCGCTGTTGCCGTCACACTGGCAGGTCATCTGCTTCGTCTGATATAGATTATTGACAGGCAGTGCCTGTTGGCTTTGCGTCGGGTCTTTTATCGTGCTTCGAGCCTTTTCCACATAAATATAAAAGCGGATAAGACCGCTTATAACTACGGTTTATCCGCTATCTGCGCCGAGTGGGGCGCTGGAGATCCAGTGGATCTCCGTTTAGCGCCGACCGGAGCGAAGCGGAGACCTTGAATCGACATAATCATAGCTCCTGCATGGTATAATGCGCCGAGTGGGACTTGAACCCACACGCCTTGAGAGCACAGGAACCTAAATCCTGCTTGTCTGCCAGTTCCAACATCGGCGCGAGTAAAACCAATATTATCATTGGCAAAAAACAGTGTCAAATCTTTGATTGCATGGTTTTAATGACCTTGGCGAGTTTTTCGTGATCGTATTCGCCATCACCAAAGCTGATAACTCCTCTGAGCGGTGAAAATCTCAGCATTTCC
>JAFUWM010000174.1 GCA_017483425.1 Lachnospiraceae bacterium
ATGGACGGCGCTAATGTGGAGATGGCGGAGGAAGTCGGAGAGGACAATATGTTTATATTCGGAATGTCATCCGATGAAGTCATAGGTTATGAGAATAACGGTGGCTATGATCCCATGACCATCTTCAACAATGATCAGGATATAAGGGACGTGCTGATGCAGCTTATAAATGGCTTCTATTCAAAGGACGATCCGGAGCTTTTCAGGGATATCTACAATTCCCTGCTCAACACCCAGTCCACGTCAAAGGCTGACACTTACTTTATCCTTAAGGACTTCCGCAGCTATGCCGAGGCTCAGGAAAGAGTAGAAGAGTGCTACAAAAATGAGAAGGAATGGGCTCGCAAGGCGATACTTAACGTAGCCGCAGCCGGTAAGTTCTCATCCGACCGCACAATACAGGAGTATGTGGATGAGCTCTGGCATCTTGACAAGATAAATCTTAAACGCTCGGCGATAAAGAAGAAGTGAATAAGAAAGCAAAAAAAATATATACACTTATACAGGGGCTCGCCATAATCGACGTGCTCCTGCTCATATTATGCGCAATACTCGCGTTTAAGGCCATAGATTACCAGAAAGAAAACGCGAGGCTTGCTCAGGAGAATGAAAAGCTGCATATCTTATCAGGCAGTTCCCAGGGAGATGGTGCAGAGCAGGAAGCGGAAATGTCCGAAACGGGCTCTGAGGCCATGATCATAGAAGAGCTTCCCGGGGATGCCGACACACGGACGGTACTAAAAAGCTACGCCGAGCAGGGCAAGAGCTTTATCTCGACCTTAAAGGCGATCTTTACGGATCAGTTTGTGATAGCAGATGAAGGCAAGTTTTATTTCATGGACATAGATCCGGCGCTGCGTCCTTACTCCTATGACAGCAGCAAGATATCGCTGTCGGATAACGGAGTCATCCAGTATGCGGATGAGACTGCGGATATAAGCTATGGAATAGACATTTCCCAGCATAATGGGGAGATAGACTGGGAGGCGTTTAATGAAAACGAGGAGAAGCCGGATTTCATATATGTGAGATCGGGGTTAAGAGGGTATCAGTCCGGAAAGCTTGTCGCGGACACGCAGGTTTCCGCAAACCTCATAGGAGCCAGAGAGTCCGGTGCGGAGGTCGGCATATATTTCGTGACACAGGCAGTCAATGAAGAGGAAGCAAGAGAAGAGGCAAGGTTTGCCATAGAGACGCTCTCTGACAATACGATAGATCTTCCTGTAGCGATAGACGTGGAAAAGGTCGAGAACTATGAAAACGAGCCCAGGACAAAGTCTCTGACGGCGGAGGAATATACTAGAAACGTGCTTGCCTTTGCGGATGAGATGAAGCAGAACGGCTATGATACGATAATCTATGGAAACGGCAAAACCTTCATGCTGATGCTTGATATAACCCAGCTTGAGGACACGGGCAAGTGGTTTGCGGACTATGTCGCGGAGGACGATTACATACCGTACTTTCCTTATGATTTTTCCATCTGGCAGTTTTCAAGCCGCGGCCGCATGAAGGGCATAACCGGGGATGTGGATCTGAATATTCGGTTTAATTCCGGCTCGCCTTAGGTTTTTATTATATTTATCATTGTGCTAATATAAAAGGAGACGGATTTTATGACCAATAAACAATACCAAGGTTTTTTCAAGCTGCTTGATGACAAAATTAAGCATATGCTTGAGAAGAACCCAGCCAATAATGA
>JAFUWM010000175.1 GCA_017483425.1 Lachnospiraceae bacterium
AAAAGAGAATGCTTCAGGAAGCAGTTGACGCACTCATTGATAACGGACGCAGGGGCAGACCTGTTCAGGGACCCGGAAACCGTCCTTTGAAGTCGCTTTCAGACATGCTTAAAGGTAAAGGCGGAAGATTCAGACAGAATCTGCTCGGAAAGCGTGTTGACTATTCCGGAAGATCCGTTATAGTCGTAGGACCGGAGCTTAAGATATGGCAGTGCGGTCTTCCCAAGGAGATGGCGATCGAGCTTTTCAAGCCTTTCGTAATGAAGGAACTTGTATCAAACGGCACGTCTCATAATATAAAGAATGCTAAAAAGATGGTAGAGCGTCTCGACCCGGAAGTATGGGATGTTCTCGAGAAAGTAATACATGAGCATCCGGTTATGCTTAACCGCGCTCCGACGCTTCACAGACTCGGAATACAGTCCTTTGAGCCCGTGCTTGTAGAAGGTAAAGCTATAAAGCTTCACCCGCTCGCATGTACGCCGTTCAACGCTGACTTTGACGGTGACCAGATGGCTGTGCATCTTCCGCTTTCGGTTGAGGCGCAGGCAGAGAGCCGTTTCCTCATGCTCATGCCCAATAACCTGCTGAAGCCTGCGGACGGAGGACCGGTGAACGTTCCTACGCAGGATATGGTGCTTGGGTGCTATTATCTGACACAGGAGAGAGAAGGCGAGCCCGGCGAAGGTAAAATATTCAAGAGTGTAAGCGAAGCCATACTGGCTCATGAAAACGGTATTATCACGCTTCACTCCAAGATAGGTGTACAGGTTGTACGCAAGATAGATAAAAAGCCATACTCGGGTGTGGTTAATTCTACGCTTGGAAGGTTCCTGTTCAATGAGATAGTGCCTCAGGATCTCGGATTCGTTGACAGATCCGTTAAAGGAAACGAGCTGGCGCTGGAGATAGATTTCCTTGTCGGTAAGAAAGGTCTTAAAAAGATCATAACCAAGGTGCTGAATGCGCATGGCGCTATCAAGACAGCCGAGGTTCTCGATCATATCAAGGATATGGGATATCACTATTCCACTATCGCCGCAATGAGCGTTTCGATATCAGATATGACCGTTCCTTCACAGAAGCAGGAGCTTCTTGACAAGGCGCAGGATAAGGTTGATATGATCTCGAGGAATTTCAAGAGGGGTCTCATCACCGACGCCGAGAGATACAAAGAGGTTATAGATACATGGAAGGATACGGATGAGGAGCTCACGAAGGATCTGCTTGACGGTCTGGACAGATATAACAATATCTACATGATGGCAGATTCCGGAGCCAGAGGCTCGGATCAGCAGATCAAGCAGCTTGCCGGCATGAGAGGTCTTATGGCGGACACGACAGGTCACACGATCGAGCTTCCTATTAAGAGTAACTTCCGTGAGGGTCTGAACGTGCTGGAGTACTTCATGTCAGCTCACGGAGCGAGAAAGGGTCTTTCTGATACGGCTTTGCGTACCGCGGACTCAGGATATCTTACGAGACGTCTTGTCGACGTATCCCAGGAGCTGACCATCAGAGAGCAGGACTGCTCAGAGGATAAGGATGAGATCCCGGGCATGATAGTCAAGGCTTTCTATGATGATGAGAGCAAGAGCAGGGATGAGGACAAGGGCGTACTCGAGAGCCTTCAGGAAAGGATTACGGGACGCTTCTCGTGCGAGGATATTTACGACAATAAGGGAAATCTTATTGTTAAGGCTAACCGTATGATAACTCCCAGACGTGCCGAGCAGATCGTTACTGTCGGCGTGAAGGACGGCGAGCCTGTCAGGGAGGTTCGTATCAGGACAGTCCTTACCTGCCGCTGCAAAAACGGTATCTGTGCGAAGTGCTATGGCGCAAACATGGCTACGGGAGACGCGGTGCAGGTTGGCGAGGCTATAGGAATAATTGCGGCTCAGTCTATCGGTGAACCCGGTACACAGCTTACAATGAGAACTTTCCATACGGGTGGTGTCGCAGGATCGGATATAACACAGGGTCTTCCCAGAGTAGAAGAGCTTTTTGAGGCAAGAAAGCCTAAGGGTCTTGCAATAATCTCCGAGATAGACGGTGAAGTAAGCATAAGGGAAAAGAAGAAAGAGTCAACGATAGCCGCTCCGGGCGATCCCGTTGAGGATGAAAACGTCATAAGCAAGGATGATATAGTTAAGAAAGAAGTCATCGTGACAAACAGCGAGACCGGAGAAGCAAAGAGCTATCTTATTCCTTTCGGATCAAGACTTCAGGCGGAGGAAGGCATGCATATTGAGGCCGGTCAGGAGATCACGCAGGGTTCCGTTGATCCTCATGATCTGCTCAGGATCAAGGGCGTGCGGGCGGTTCAGGATTACCTGCTTCGCGAAGTTCAGAGAGTTTACAGGCATGAGGGCGTTGAGATCAATGATAAGCATATCGAGGTCATAGTACATCAGATGCTTAAGAAAGTGCGTATAATCGAGTCTCACGACGCTCTTGACGTACTTCCCGGCGAGCTTATGAACGTGCTGGATTTTGATGATATGAATGACAGACTTGTATCGGAGGGCAAAGAACCCGCCGAGGGCACGCAGGAGATGCTTGGTATCACAAAGGCGTCACTTGCGACGGATTCATTCATGTCGGCGGCATCTTTCCAGGAGACAACGAGGGTTCTCACGGATGCTGCGATCAAAGGAAAAGTAGATAAGCTTATTGGAATGAAAGAAAATGTTATCATAGGTAAACTTATCCCTGCCGGTACGGGAATGAAGCGTTACAGAAACATAGACCTCAATACGGACGGCCCGACCCTCGGAGACGAGATAGACTTTGATGAAGAGATCGAGATTTCAGAGGAGGAAGAGGCTCCGGAGACGGTGGAAGCAGAAACAGAAGCCGGCGCTGAGGAGAATGCCGCGGAACCCGAAGAGGTGCTGGTTGAAGAATAAATAATATTTCTTGACATTGGTGTATATTAGGTCTTATAATGCTAGGGCGTGTCTTCAGGACACGCCCTGATTTACTCTGTTTTTGAATGGCAGAGACTATACTTAAAAAGAAAAGAGGTGAAACTTAATGCCAACATTCAACCAGTTAGTAAGAAAGGGCAGGCAGACTTCCACCAAGAAGTCTACGGCACCGGCGCTTCAGAGAGGATTTAATTCTCTGCAGAAGAAGGCCACGGCTACAAAATCCCCTCAGAAGAGAGGAGTTTGTACGGCTGTAAAAACTGCTACACCTAAGAAGCCTAACTCAGCGCTCAGAAAGATTGCCCGTGTGCGTCTTTCAAACGGTATCGAGGTCACGAGCTATATCCCCGGAGAGGGACACAATCTCCAGGAGCACAGCGTGGTCATGATCCGTGGAGGCAGGGTAAAGGATCTTCCCGGTACGAGATATCACATTATCCGTGGTACGCTTGACACAGCGGGCGTAGCAAACCGTATGCAGGCTCGTTCCAAGTACGGCGCTAAAAGGCCAAAGGATAAGAAGTAATATCGGATAAGCAAAAGGTTGTGTTGGATTAAGTTAAGTTCAGCACGAACACATGCAGTTTATTGTGAGTACCTGTGGGTTTATCCCACACAAGGAGGGAAGAAACGTGCCACGTAAAGGACATATAGCAAAGAGAGACGTTCTGGCAGACCCTAAGTACAACGATAAGGTTGTTACGAAGCTCATAAATTCCATCATGCTTGACGGAAAGAAGGGCGTAGCGCAGAAGATCGTGTACAATGCGTTTGACAGAGTCGAAGAAAAGACAGGAAAGCCTGCTTTGGAGGTTTTTGAGCAGGCAATGCAAAACGTCATGCCGCAGCTTGAAGTCAAGGCAAGACGTGTCGGTGGTGCCACATATCAGGTACCTATCGAGGTGCGTCCTGACCGTCGTCAGGCTTTAGGCCTCAGATGGCTGACCTTATTCTCAAGGAACAGGTCAGAGAAGACCATGGAGGAGAGGCTTGCTAACGAGATCATGGATGCAGCAAATAATACCGGTTCAGCAGTGAAGAGAAAGGAAGACATGCACAAGATGGCGGATGCAAACAAGGCTTTCTCTCATTACCGTTTCTGATCGGGTATAACAGGAGGAAAAATTCTTGGCTAACGCAAACATAAGAGAATATCCTCTGGAGAGAACCAGAAACATCGGTATCATGGCGCATATCGATGCCGGAAAGACAACTCTTACCGAGCGTATCCTGTTTTATACAGGCGTTAACTATAAGATCGGAGAGACTCATGACGGCACAGCTACCATGGACTGGATGGCTCAGGAGCAGGAGAGGGGTATCACGATAACCTCAGCTGCTACGACCTGCCACTGGACTCTTGAGGAAAACGCAAAACCGAAGCCGGGCGCGGAGGAGCACAGGATAAATATTATCGATACTCCCGGGCACGTCGATTTCACGGTCGAGGTCGAGAGATCTCTGCGTGTACTTGACGGCGCAGTCGGAGTTTTCTCTGCGAAAGAGGGCGTTGAACCCCAGTCTGAGAACGTTTGGCGTCAGGCTGACGGCTTCCATGTACCGAGACTTGCGTTTATAAATAAGATGGATACGATAGGCGCGGACTATTATAATGCCTGTCAGACTATCCATGACCGTCTCGGAAAAAACACAATATTAATGAACATCCCCATAGGAAAGGAAGATACCTTTGCGGGGATAATCGACCTGCTTGAGATGAAAGCTTATTATTACGATGATAAGCAGGGTACTGAGGTCGAAATAAAAGACATACCGGATGACATGAAGGACGAGGCCGAGGAGAAGCATCAGGAGACCCTTGAGGCTATCTGCGAGCTGGACGAGGATCTGATGGAGCAGTATCTTGAAGACAAGGTACCTTCCATAGACGATCTGAAGAAAGCTCTGAGAAAAGCGACCATAGACGGAGATGCCATTCCCTGCTTTGCAGGATCGGCATATCGTAATAAGGGTGTGCAGAAGCTTCTTGACGGTGTTATAGAGTATCTGCCCGCGCCTACGGATGTACCGGACGCGGAGGGTACGGATCTTGAAGGAAACCCCTTGACGGTACCGTCAAGCGACGAGGCGCCTTTTGCGGGACTTGCTTTCAAGATAATGACGGATCCCTTTGTAGGAAAGCTGGCATACTTCAGGGTTTATTCGGGTACGCTTAAGTCAGGCTCTTATATTCTCAATTCTACAAAGAATAAGAAAGAGCGTGTAGGGCGTATACTGCAGATGCATGCGAATAAGAGAACGGAGCTTGATGAGGTCTTTTCCGGAGATATCGCTGCGGCTGTCGGCTTTAAGTTTACGGCGACCGGAGATACTATCTGTGATGACCAGCACCCGGTAATACTTGAGTCAATGGAATTCCCTGATCCTGTTATAGAGCTCGCTATCGAGCCCAAGACAAAGGCAGGTCAGGACAAGCTGGGTCAGGCTCTTGCGAAGCTTGCGGAGGAAGATCCCACATTCAAGGCTCATACCAATGAAGAGACCGGACAGACGATAATAGCCGGCATGGGTGAGCTTCATCTGGAGATCATCGTAGACAGACTGCTTCGCGAGTTTAATGTAGAGGCTAATGTAGGCGCGCCTCAGGTTGCGTATAAGGAAGCCATCACAAAGCCCTGCGATATCGAGGCTAAGTATATCAAGCAGTCCGGCGGACGCGGCCAGTACGGACACTGTAAGGTTAAATTTGAGCCCATGGACGCTAACGGCGAGGAGCTTTTCAAGTTCGAGTCACAGGTGGTCGGAGGAGCTATCCCCAAGGAATATATCCCTGCTATCGGCGAGGGTATAGAGGAAGCCATGAAGACCGGTACGCTCGGCGGATTCCCTGTCGTGGGTGTGCATGCGGTGGTATATGACGGATCATACCATGAGGTCGACTCATCCGAGATGGCATTCCACATCTCGGGATCAATGGCTATGAAGGACGCTATGCAAAAGGGCGGAGCCACACTGCTCGAGCCTATCATGAAGGTAGACGTCACGATGCCTGAGGACTACATGGGAGATGTCATAGGCGATCTGAACTCAAGACGCGGACGCGTGGAAGGCATGGAGGATATCGGAGGCGGCAAGATGGTTCGCGCGCTGGTGCCTCTCGCTGAGATGTTCGGATATGCTACGGACCTTCGTTCCAGAACCCAGGGACGCGGAAATTATTCCATGTTCTTTGATCACTATGATCCGGTTCCGAAGAACGTAGCGGACAAAGTGCTGTCAAAGTAAGAAATACTTGAAATTGTAGTTATTATGACCTATAATCTTTTCATATGTGGGTCAGTGTATACGTCAGAGAGACGTACAAAATAAGGAGGAAAATTAAAAATGGGAAAAGCTAAATTTGAACGTACCAAGCCCCATGTAAACATTGGTACAATCGGACACGTTGACCATGGTAAGACTACTCTTACTGCTGCTATCACAAAGACTCTTTCAGAGAGAGTTGCAGGAAACGCAGCCGTAGATTTCGAGAACATCGATAAGGCACCCGAGGAGAGAGAGCGTGGTATCACTATCTCCACAGCTCACGTTGAGTATGAGACAGAGGCTCGTCACTATGCACACGTTGACTGTCCCGGACATGCTGACTATGTCAAGAACATGATCACAGGTGCGGCCCAGATGGACGGAGCTATCCTCGTAGTTGCAGCTACAGACGGAGTTATGGCTCAGACAAAGGAGCACGTGCTTCTTGCCCGTCAGGTCGGCGTTCCTTATATCGTAGTATTCCTTAATAAGTGCGACATGGTTGATGATCCCGAGCTTATCGAGCTCGTTGAGATGGAGGTTCGTGACCTTCTTAATGAGTATGAGTTCCCCGGCGATGATATTCCGATCATCCAGGGTTCAGCTTTGAAGGCTCTTGAGGATCCTTCAGGAGAGTGGGGAGACAAGGTTATGGAGCTCATGAAGGCTGTAGACGAGTACATCCCTACACCTCAGAGACCTACAGACAAGCCTTTCCTTATGCCTGTCGAGGACGTATTCACTATCACAGGCCGTGGTACTGTTGCTACAGGCCGTGTAGAGCGTGGTATCCTTCACCTCAATGATGAGGTCGAGATCGTTGGTATCAGGGAGGATGTTAAGAAGAC
>JAFUWM010000176.1 GCA_017483425.1 Lachnospiraceae bacterium
ATTCCCACGGCGTGGAAACGGCTGTAGATACTCTGTCATATGACGAGGTAGAGATAAGAAGAGCCGCAGTCAAGGCGTTTGATATTGCCATGAAGAGAAATAAGAAAGTGACGCTTGTGGATAAGGCAAATGTCCTTGATTCTTCAAGGCTTTGGAGAAAGGTAACGGCAAAGGTTGCCGAAGGGTATCCTGACGTAAGCTATGACACAATGCTCGTAGATAACTGCGCGATGCAGATAGTAAAGGATCCTGCTCAGTTTGACGTCGTACTTACCGAGAATATGTTCGGGGATATACTGTCAGACGAGGCGGCAATGATCACAGGATCGATAGGGATGCTGCCGAGCGCTTCGCTGAATGATACCAAATTCGGACTTTATGAGCCCTCGGGCGGATCCGCGCCGGATATAGCGGGTAAAAATATAGCGAATCCGATAGCAACGATCCTTTCTGCGGGTATGATGCTTCGCTACAGTCTGGATCAGGATGAAGCCGCGGATGCCATAGACGGGGCGGTAAGGCAGGTATTAAAGGACGGATACAGAACCGGAGACATCATGTCAGACGGCTGCAAAAAAGTTAACACTGATGAGATGGGAGATCTTATAAAGGAGAGGATATAATGTTAAGCGATAATGTCAAACTTGGAGATGAGCACGCACCGCACAGGAGTCTTTTTAATGCACTGGGCTTTACTAAAGACGAGATGAAAAAGCCGATGGTCGGGATTGTCAGTTCATATAATGAGATCGTTCCCGGACATATGAATATTGACAAGATAGTGGAAGCCGTTAAGCTCGGCGTGGCCGAGGCGGGAGGAATGCCGGTAGTATTCCCCGCGATAGCGGTATGTGACGGGATCGCAATGGGTCATATCTGTATGAAGTATTCGCTTTTCACTAGAGATCTGATCGCTGATTCGACAGAGTGTATGGCGAGGGCGCATCAGTTTGACGCTTTGGTCATGGTTCCTAACTGTGATAAGAATGTTCCGGGGCTTTTGATGGCTGCCGCAAGGGTTAACGTTCCTACCGTGTTTGTTTCGGGCGGCCCCATGCTCGCAGGTCATGTACATGGCAAAAAAACCTCGCTTTCATCTATGTTTGAGGCAGTGGGAGCGAAAAAAGCCGGAACGATAGATGAGGAGGAATTAAGGTATTATGATGAGCATACCTGTCCCACCTGCGGTTCATGCTCAGGCATGTACACGGCAAATTCCATGAACTGTCTCACGGAAGCCATAGGAATGGGGCTTCGCGGCAACGGCACGATACCCGCGGTTTACTCCGAGAGACTCAGGCTTGCAAAGATGGCGGGCTACGCTGTGATGGAAATGCTTGAAAAGAATATCAGACCCAGAGATATCATGACGAAGGAAGCGTTCATGAATGCGCTTACCGTTGATATGGCGCTGGGCTGCTCTACAAATACTATGCTGCATCTCCCGGCTATAGCCCATGAGGCAGGGATTGAGCTTGACATGGAGATCGCGAACGAGGTATCCGACAGGACACCGAACCTTTGTCATCTGGCGCCTGCGGGACATACCTATATGGAGGATTTAAACGAAGCTGGCGGAGTTTATGCCGTGATGAACGAGCTTTCAAAAAAGAACCTCCTGAATCTTGACTGCATGACGGTTACGGGACATACGGTCGGAGAAAATATCGCTCCCGTGAAAAACAGGAATACAGAGGTCATCCGTCCGGTGGAGGATCCTTTCATGAACGAGGGCGGCATAGCCGTATTGAAAGGAAATATCGCTCCCGATACTGGCATAGTAAAGCGCTCGGCAGTTGCTCCGGAAATGATGGTGCATGAGGGGCCTGCGAGGGTATTTGACTGTGAGGAGGACGCGATAAAAGCGATATACGGCGGGGAAATCCATGCAGGGGATGTAGTGGTCATAAGATATGAGGGACCTAAGGGCGGACCCGGCATGAGAGAGATGCTTAATCCTACGTCAGCCATAGCCGGAATGGGGCTCGGAGAGTCGGTTGCGCTCATAACTGACGGCAGATTTTCCGGCGCTTCAAGAGGGGCTTCAATAGGTCATGTCTCACCCGAAGCCGCGGTGGGCGGACCCATAGCTTTGATAGAAGAGGGAGATATCATAAAAGTCGATATTCCCAATAATGCGCTGAATGTAGACGTATCCGATGAGGTTCTTGCAGAGCGCAGGAAGAACTGGAGCCCCAGGGAGCCAAAGGTCAAGGACGGCTATCTGGCAAGGTATGAAAAGATGGTAACAAGCGGAAACCGCGGGGCGATTCTTGAAATATGATAATGGCTTGATTTCAGGGATGGGATGTTATTTAAGCTTGAAAGGAATTTAGATATGATACTGAATGGTTCCGAAATCGTTGTTGAAGTATTGAAAGAAGAGGGCGTGGATACCATATTCGGTTATCCGGGAGGCTCAATATTAAATATTTATGATGAGCTGTATAAGCACAGGGATGAGATAAGGCATGTGCTTACATCTCATGAGCAGGGTGCCAGTCATGCGGCGGACGGATACGCAAGGTCAACGGGCAAGGTCGGCGTTTGTATGGCGACCTCGGGTCCCGGTGCTACAAATCTTGTAACCGGGATAGCCACGGCATATATGGATTCGGTTCCCATGGTCGCGATAACCGCTAATGTGGGCTTGAATCTGCTCGGAAAGGATACATTCCAGGAGGTTGATATCGTCGGGATCACTATGCCTATCACAAAGCATGGATTTATCGTAAAGGATGTAAAGGATCTTGCTGATACGCTGCGGAGAGCCTTTAAGATAGCCCGCTCGGGAAGACCTGGACCTGTTGTAGTAGATATCACGAAGAACGCAACATCCGATACCTGCGAGTTTACTTCAAAAACTCCCGTGACCCCGGACAGGAAGAAGTTTGATCATTATACAAAGGAAGATCTGCAAAAGGTCGCAGATATGATAAATGCCTCGGAAAGACCGTTCCTCTATGTAGGAGGAGGAGCAGTAATATCGGGAGCATCGGATGAGGTAAGGGAGATCATAAGGAAGATCGACAGTCCTGCCTGCGATTCACTGCTCGGAAAGGGAGCCGTGGACGCAAATGATCCTCATTACACCGGAATGATAGGCATGCACGGGACAAAGGCTTCCAATAAGGGAGTCAGCGACTGTGATATGCTGCTGACCCTGGGAGCGAGGTTCTCTGACAGAGTCACGGGAAACGTAAATACATTTGCGTCCAAGGCGAATATCATACATATAGATATAGATGACGCGGAGATAAATAAAAATGTCTCGACCGACGCGCATATAGTAGGAGATATGAAGGATGTACTGCAGGATCTTATCCCCATGCTTGAGGAAAAAAAGCACGATGACTGGATGAAGGTCATAGAGGGATATAAGAAGGAATTCCCTATGACTTATCCGAAGGACAGGCTTACCTGCCAGTATGTGATAGAGAGGCTTGATGCCCTGACCTCTTCTAATGCGATAGTGTCCACGGATGTAGGACAGCATCAGATGTGGACTGCGCAGTTTTATAAGTTTAAGAATCCGAGGCAGTTACTTACCTCAGGCGGACTTGGCACCATGGGATACGGACTGGGCGCCTGCATAGGAGCAAAGGTAGCGAATCCTGACCGAACCTGCGTGAATATAGCGGGTGATGGATGTTTCCGCATGAATATGAACGAACTGATGACCGCAAGCAGAAATAAGCTTCCCATAGTTGAGATAGTGATCGACAACAGAGTCCTCGGAATGGTGCGCCAGTGGCAGACCTTATTCTACGGAAAGAGGTATTCCAACACGATAATCGAGGACGAGACTGATTACTGCAAGGCGGCGGAGGCGATGGGATGCTCAGCCTATCGTATAGAAAGCTGTGATGAGGTCGATGATATATTAAAGAAAGCTCTTGCGTCCAAGGACAAGCCTGTACTGATTGATGTCGTTATCCACGAGGACGACAAGGTATTTCCGATGGTGTCACCCGGCGGAGCTATAGCTGATGCTTTTGATGAGAATGATTTGTGAGTTTTTTCTATTTAAGAGTTATGGTTAAAAAAGTTTTCTTATAATGTCCGGCAGGCAGGATAGTATGCGTTCTTTGATTTTAGGCTGTATATATGCTTCGTTGAGTTTTGATTTGTTGTATGCCAAAAATGAGCCGTTGGTTTTTTCTATTAACAGATTAGTGAAGAATCGCTCCCAACTGAAGAAGCTTTCGCTGTCGATATAATCGTGGGGATGGCGGAGTATTTCGTTTACATCCCTGTCGTTCAATATATTCGAAGAAAGTAAAAGCCATTCAAAAGATTCCGGCAGGTACAGGAGAACTTTTTGTCCGTTTTCAATAAGACGCATGACGGACTCCATCTGTGAGCCAAACGCAGCTCCATCTGCTATCACAAGAACAGGGTCTTCACTGTGATCTTTAAGTAAACGGGGGATGTTTGACTTTCCACCGGCACTCTTGCATCGAATATCTTGCGCACAGGTTTTGGCAAAAAAATCGTAGCCGGCATTTGAGTCTTCTGTATAGATATTTTTTATTTCATCCGTAAGGGATGCGATATCTCCATATAGCCTGTAGAACTCATTATATGTTTGCTTCATGCCCTTATATTTTCCCGCGGAACGGATGCCATATATTTCCCCGGTGCTATAGGGAAGATTATCAAGGTTCTGGCGGGTTATTATAACGAAATATCCGTCTGAATTCTTTACCATGTCCGCGAATTCATCAGACGCAACAAACGCCTGGCCCTCTTCAATGAAAAAAATGCAGCCCTTAAGCCTTGCGATCTCACTCTTCCAGTTGTTTGAATAAATGACATTTATTTCCGTATCACATCTGACCTCTATTCCGCTTGATATTCCGTTCTGTTGGAATGATTCAAGCATAGAAACAAGCTGGGTTTTACCTGTCGCACTATCGCCTCGTATTATAGTGATATTTCGTCTTATATCGAATTCATACCGGACGACATTATTTTGTACGATTATATGATGTATTCCCTTCATATAGCTTTTCCGTTATCATGCAGGGCTTCATCTGCAGCGAATATATAATCATTATAGCTGTCTAACATTTTTCCGTTATTAAGTATCTTTGCCTTAAAGGGCAGATCCTTAAAGCTCATAATATTATGCAGAGTGACTGTGAGTTCCTTGCTTTCAGCGATTTTTAAAATCCATTTTGCGCAGTTATCGCCGCAGGCTGATGCATTAAAGATCTTTTCGCTTTCGTCAAATGCCATGAGCATCAGGGCTTTCACTCCACCAGACAGCCTTTCGGGAGAGATGGGACCCAACACAGGACTCTGGATCAGGTTAGGGCCAACCACCTCTGATTTATCTATATCATGGATCATTTCTTTTGATAATGCATTAATAAGCCATTCCGGTTCATGTCTGTTATCAAAATAGACCGATGGATTGAATATTTCATTTTCAGTGCTTCCGAAATATATATTCAGCATATTGCTATCTGCCGCTTTTCTTAAAATCGCCCTGATGTGGGGCTTCAGTTGCTATTAGTCATTCTATCACAATTCCAATCATGAAACCACCTTACTAATCATGGTAAACGAGAAACTGGTGCGCCCACCAGAGTATATGGTTAAACAAAACTTGCTCACATTTAAGCAGGCAGTGGTGGAAAAGAGCTGGAAAAGAAAGCTGGAAATTGCGAAATAATCTTGAG
>JAFUWM010000177.1 GCA_017483425.1 Lachnospiraceae bacterium
ATATATAATGAAAACGATCACATAAATCCGGAGGGTTGCATTGAGGGACATAGAGCAGATACTGACCGAGGTAAAAGAGGGAGCGCTGACGGCTGAGGATGCCGCGAGGCAGATACGTGAGTTATCGGCGCAGGGAGGATTCGCGGATCTCGGATATGCCAAGGTGGATCTTGACAGGAAGAGACGCAGAGGCAATACGGAGGTAATATACGGAGCAGGCAAGACAGCCGGACAGATAGAAGGCATAGCTGACGCATTGATAAGGCACGGGCAGGAGAATATCCTGATCACGCGCCTTTCCGAAGATAAATCGGATGAAATAAGTGAATATTGCAGCAGGAGAAATATATCCTATGACTATGACAGTATCTCCCGGACAGGTATAATAGGAAGAAAAAGGGAACCGGGTGGTCTGGGAGCCATAGCGATAATTACCGGAGGCACGAGTGATATGCCTGTAGCTGAGGAAGCGGTGCGTACAGCGGAGTTCCTTGGAAATGAAACATTGCGGATTTACGACGCAGGGGTTGCGGGGATCCACAGATTATTTGCGCACTATGAGGAGATACTGTCTGCGCAGGTCATTATAGTGATAGCAGGTATGGAGGGAGCGCTTGCCAGTGTCGTGGGCGGTCTTGTATCGGTTCCGGTCATAGCGGTTCCCACAAGTGTCGGATACGGGGCGAGCTTTGAAGGGCTCTCCGCGCTTCTTTCGATGCTGAATTCCTGCGCAAGCGGAGTTACGGTTGTCAATATAGATAACGGATACGGGGCAGCGTATCAGGCCAGCATGATAAACCATATACAGGGGGCTGAACCATGAAAACACTTTACATTGATTGCGGTATGGGGGCAGCGGGCGATATGATGACGGCTGCTCTTTTGGAGCTTCTGTCAGAAAAGGAACAGGCAGAGATACTTGAGAAGCTCCGGAATATGGGACTGGAGGGAGTCAGCATTTCAAGCTCTAAGGTCTCAAAATGCGGGATAATGGGAACGCATATGAAAGTTCTCATAGATGGCATGGAAGAAACGTCAGATGATGTACATGATCACGAGCATCACAATGACCATGAACATAAGCATGACCACGGACACGGGCACGGGCACCATCACCATATGCATATGTCGGATATCGAGGCGGTCATCGGCGGATTTGATATTCCGGAAAGAGTCAGAAAGAATGCGCTCTCGGTGTATACAATAATAGCTGAGGCAGAGAGCCATGTGCATGGCACAGAGGTTTCAGAGGTTCATTTTCATGAGGTAGGGATGAAGGACGCGATCATAGATGTGACAGCGGTATGTCTGCTGATGGATCATATATCTCCTGACAGGGTTATCGCATCGTCGGTTCACGTGGGAAGCGGTCAGGTGAAATGCGCACATGGCATAATGCCGGTTCCGGCTCCTGCCACGGCTTTTATTCTTCGGAATATACCGATCTACAGCTCGGATATCAAGGGTGAGCTGTGCACCCCTACCGGAGCGGCTCTGCTTAAATTTTTTGTGGATGAGTTCGGTTCCATGCCTGTGATGACGGCCGAGTATATAGGCTATGGTATGGGAAGCAAGGACTTTCCGAGGGCGAATTGTCTGCGGGTAATACTGGGAGAAACAGGATACGGCGGAAAAGATGATGACGCCACGGATAAGGTCGTAAGTCTTTCATGCAACGTGGATGATATGACGGGGGAGGAGCTTGGCTTTGCTATTGAGCGGCTGTATGAGCTTGGAGCAAAGGATGTGTATACGATCCCGACAGGCATGAAGAAATCCAGACCGGGGATCATTCTTACTGTTCTTTGCTCTCCGGAGGATCGGGCCGCGATGGTACGAGCGATATTTAAGCACACCACTACCATAGGCATACGAGAGGCGGAATATAACAGATACATATTAAGCAGGGAAGAAAAGACAAAGGATACGATATACGGCACACTGCATTTTAAGCATTCGGAGGGATACGGGGTAAGCCGTGACAAATATGAATATGAAGAACTCGCCGAAACCGCAAGGGAAAAGGGACTTTCCATAAGAGAATTACTGGAAAAAATACGGGAATGAGATGTTTGCAAATGTATACATTTTAAACTCTTTACAAGAAGGCAAATGAGATGTAATATATATCTACATGTTGTGGTAAACAAGTTTGGACTTACTAAATATGGCGGTTATGTACCGTTCTACTAAGGCCATACGAACCCCGTATGGTCTTTAATACGCACAAAGAGCGGGATAATATGTAAACCAACACCACGAGAACGGATCTACCACGAAGCTATGGGGCAGTCTGTTTAATGTTTAGGGGAGAGACAGATACATGAACATTATCAAGAGAAACGGCAAAGAGGTTACTTATGATGCTGACAAGATCATTGAGGCCGTAAAGAAAGCCAATAATGAGGTCAGGGAAAAGGATCGTCTGCTGGAATCTCAGATAGCTGTTATTGAGGAGAAGGTACGTTTAAGGCTTAAGGATCTGGATCACGAAGCCGGAGTGGAGGAGATCCAGGATTATGTGATAGAGGCGATACAGCAGGAGAGCGCTTTCAAGGTCGCCACAGTCTATACTATATACAGATACAGCCGTGAGCTTGCGAGAAAGAGCAATACCACGGATGACAAGATCCTCACTCTCGTTGAATATGACAACGAAGAGGTCAAAGAGGAAAATTCCAATAAAAATCCGATGGTAGTCTCGGTGCAGAGAGACTATATGGCGGGAGAGGTTTCGAGAGACCTTACAAACCGCGTGCTTCTGCCCAAGGATGTAGTCGAGGCGCACAGAGCGGGCATCATTCATTTCCATGACAGTGATTATTTCGTCCAGCATATGTATAACTGCTGTCTTGTGAATCTGGACGATATGCTGCAGAACGGTACGGTGATATCGGATACCATGATCGAGAAGCCCAAGAGCTTTTCAACCGCCTGCAATATAGCTACACAGTGCATAGCGCAGATCGCCTCATCTCAGTACGGCGGTCAGTCGATCACGCTGTCACATCTGGCGCCCTTTGTCGATGTTTCCAGACAGAAGTTTCGCAAAGAGGTTCGTCAGGAGATGCTTGAGAATGATATCCTTGTGGACGAGGATCGTATCAATTCGATAGCGGAGAGCCGGACGCGCATAGAGATTAAGCATGGTGTGCAGACCATGCAGTATCAGGTGACTACACTTATGACCACAAACGGTCAGGCGCCGTTCATTACGGTATTTATGTGCCTTGACGAGGTTCCGGAGGGACAGCTCAGGGATGATCTGGCGATGGTCATAGAGGAGATGCTGAAGCAGCGCATAGAGGGCGTTAAGAATGAGAAGGGCGTGTATATTACCCCGGCTTTTCCGAAGTTGATCTATGTGCTTGATGAGGATAATGTCAGAGAGGGTACCAAGTACTGGTATCTGACAAATCTGGCGGCGGAGTGTACGGCGAAGAGGATGGTTCCCGACTATATCTCCGCAAAGAAGATGCGTGAATATAAGAACGGGGATGTATACCCCTGCATGGGCTGCCGTTCGTTCCTTACGGTAGACAGATTTTCCCCCGAGGGTGAAAAGCATAAGTATTACGGCAGGTTCAATCAGGGAGTTGTTACGATAAACCTCGTCGATGTTGCCTGCTCCAGCGACAGGAATATGGAAAGATTCTGGAGACTGCTTGATGACAGGCTTGAGCTTTGTCACAGGGCGCTTAGATGCCGCCACGAGAGGCTTCTCGGCACCACCTCCGATGTCGCGCCGATCCTCTGGCAGCATGGTGCCATCGCGAGACTGCAGAAGGGCGAAAAGATAGACAAGCTCCTTTATAACGGCTACTCAACGATATCTCTTGGCTATGCGGGTCTTTATGAGATGTGCAAGTATATGACCGGAAAGAGTCATACTGATCCTGAGGCAAGGCCCTTCGCGATGGAGGTCATGCAGAGACTCAACGACAAATGTGCGGAGTGGAAAGCAGCGGAGAATATAGACTATTCCGTATACGGGACCCCGCTTGAGAGTACTACATATAAGTTTGCGAAATGCCTTCAGAAGCGTTTCGGCAAGATAAAGGACGTGACGGATCACAACTATATTACAAATTCTTATCACGTTAATGTCCGCGAGAAGATAGACGCTTTTAAGAAGCTGGCGTTTGAGTCGGACTTCCAGGCGCTGTCACCGGGAGGAGCGATCTCTTATGTGGAAGTTCCCAAGATGACTGACAATATAGACGCGGTGCTTTCCGTCATGCAGTTCATATATGACCATATCATGTACGCCGAGCTCAATACCAAGAGTGATTATTGTCAGGTATGTGGCTATGACGGAGAGATACAGATAGCGAACGATCCTCACGGCAAGCTGATATGGAGATGCCCGTCCTGTGGGAATGAAGACCAGAACCGTATGAATGTAGCCCGCAGAACCTGTGGATATATAGGGACTAATTTCTGGAATCAGGGAAGAACACAGGAAATACAGGAAAGAGTGCTGCATATGTCAACGGCTGTGATCGAAGGAAACGTGGCAGGACAAAGACCTGTATGACAAGGTATGAACTTCGGTCAGATCTTTGAATGTGATATAGCAAACGGGGAAGGCTGCAGGACTTCCCTTTTTGTTTCGGGATGTACGCATCATTGTAAGGACTGCTTTAATCCGGAGACCTGGGATTTTAATTTCGGGGAAGAGTATACAAAACAGACCGAGGATTTTATAATAGAAACTCTTAAGCCGGAATATATAAAAGGGCTTACCATACTCGGCGGAGAGCCTATGGAGCCCACGAATCAGCCTGATGTAAGGGCGCTTGTGGAGCGGGTGAAAAGGGAGATCCCGGGGGC
>JAFUWM010000178.1 GCA_017483425.1 Lachnospiraceae bacterium
AAGTACGCTATCGGCAATACCGTTACCGGAAAGGTTGCGCGTATGACGGATTTCGGTGCTTTTGTAGAGCTGGAGCCCGGTATTGACGCGCTGCTTCATGTATCACAGATATCAAAGGAGCATATCAACAAACCTTCCGATGTCCTGAAGAAAGGTGAAGAGGTCACTGCGAAGATAGTGGACTTTGATGAGGCAAATAAAAAGATCAGTCTCTCTATAAAGGCTCTGCTGCCGGATGCGGAGGGGCCTTCAGAGGAAGCACCTGCCGAGGAAACGGCAGATGAGGCACCGGCTGAGGCACCTGCAGAGGAAGAGTAAATAAAAAACAGGCCGGAGCTTTTACAGGCTCCGGTCTTTTTATAAAAAAACTTTAGGAAAAGAGGACAAGATATGAAGGATACGTATACTGATTTCAAGGCAGAGATCATGAAGATGACAAAGATCGATCTGAATTCCTACAAGGAAGCTCAGATGAAGCGCAGGATCGATTCACTGATCCAGAAGAGGGGAATAAAGGGTTATCCGAATTATATCAATGCCTTAAAGACTGATACAGAGGTATTTGATGAGTTCATCAATTACATAACGATCAATGTATCAGAGTTTTACAGGAATCCTGATCAGTGGGAGCTTATGGATAAGCAGTTCATACCGGATCTTATAAACCGTTTCGGTAAGAGGCTTAAGATTTGGAGCGCGGCCTGCTCAACAGGTGATGAGCCTTATTCGCTAGTCATGGCGCTTTCAAGGCATATTCCTATAAATCAGATCAAGATATACGCTACAGACCTTGATAAGACTGTAATGGGCAAGGCCAAGGTAGGGCTTTATAACGCTAAAAGCATCGCCGGCGTACCTGCAGATTTCAAGAAGAAGTATTTTACACAGGTCGGTCCTTCTTACCAGATATCTGATGAGATAAAGAGCAGGGTTGAGTTCCATGAGCATAATCTGTTAAAAGATCCTTATCAGAAGAATTATGACTTCATAGTATGCCGTAATGTGCTCATATATTTCACAGAGGAAGCAAAGAATGAGGTGTTTAAGAAGTTCTCAGACAGCCTGAAGATGGGCGGACTTTTATTCATCGGCTCAACAGAGCAGATCATGAACTATAAGGATATAGGCCTCAAGAGGGAGAATTCTTTCTACTACAGAAAAGAAGCTTAAAGTTTCGGCTTAAAGCTCCTGCAATATCATGCTCATAAGATGACCCGCGTAGCGTCGAAAGACCTCCGGGTCATTTTTTACTTTATTAGTCAGCTCGAAATACATGGTCCTGTCATTGTAGGCGTACTTAAATACGGGAGTGACTATCTTGTCCCATTGAGGCAGAAATTGTGACCTGACCCGTACATAGCAGTTCTCAGGACGGGCATTTTCGCGCCGGTCACGGTCTACATACTGCGAAGTGGATTTATGCATCGCTCGGTCTTCTAGCGGGAGATAATAGTAATTATTATGGTCGGGATAGAAGTAACGGAGTATCCCCGTAAATACCGCGACCCTTATCTTCCCCTTGGTTCCGCCGAGCATAAGATAGCAGTCTGAAAAACCGCAGGATATCGGGTTAGGTACCGGTGTGTCAAAGGTAAACTCTATAATAAGCTCGGTCTTCAGTTTTCCCTGATAGTCTCTGTAGTTATTCTTTACGGCGCGTTCCGGCTTTATAGTGCCGTTAAGGACATCGGGATAAGAGAGCAGTGGCAGGAGACCGACAAGCCCTCTTACATCATCATGATTATGCTGCAGCAGCAGATCAAGGCATACCTTGTTTTTGTCTGAAATATAATTTCCGTAAAGCGCTATTAACTCCCTGCCGCTTTTTTTATCTTTTCTTTTGATACCGAGAAACGATTCCAAAGTCTTTTGTTTCATATCGGGAAGGGCGAGCAGCTTTTTATATGGCTGCAGCCTTTTGTACAGATCAATTCCGTTTTTTTCGGAAAAAGCAAGGTCTATACCGTATACGAAAGAACGCTTTTCGAGAAAGGGTATGTCAAATTTATTTCCGTTAAAGGTTATAATGGTATCGAAATCCTTAA
>JAFUWM010000179.1 GCA_017483425.1 Lachnospiraceae bacterium
AACCACATGCAGTAAATAAAAGCGCTGCTGTCAGCCCGAGTACTATTAACATTGCTTTTCTTCTCATTCTCATTCTCCTCTATATTATAAAATGCATATAATTATCTGACTAAATAAGAAAAGCGGATGGCGGGAATCGAACCCGTGTGTCCGGCTTGGGAAGCCGGCGCACTAACCATTGTGCTACATCCGCATATGACACACATTTTATACCTCTCTATATAAATATGTCAAGATTACATGTAACATTTCCGTAACATATTTCAGCCAAATTTCAGATATCTTTCGTATAGAAATAAATATCTGGCTTTTACGCTTTCCCAATGATATTATAGATATTACTTAAACAGTTTTGAACGGAAATCATTCCGGCCGCAAATACACGGATAAGGAGGGCGTAATACATGACTATGACAGAAACTGCTAACTTCATAGAAATATTACAGAAGCTCGGATGGACCGGTGAGCAGATCAATAATTTTCAATTAGGAATCGAGGGCAGGATCTCTATAGAGGAATCTGCCGACCGGATAAGTGTAAAAGAAAACAAGGAACGAGAGTAAAAGAACTATGCTTGAAAAAGATGTATCTACCCTGCTGGGGTTCAGAGAAAGCATCCGTGTAGTGGATGCCACACTGAGAGACGGCGGTCTCTGTAATGACCACCATTTTAAGGATGAATTCGTACGCGCGCTTTATCAGACGAATATCAAGGCGGGCGTAGATTATATGGAGCTCGGATATAAGGGCTCGAAGGAGCTCTTTTCAAAGGAAAAGTACGGCAAATGGAAGTTCACTGATGACGAGGACGTTCTGGATGTGATAGGAGAAAACCAGGGAACCGGCCTTAAGCTTGCAGTGATGGCAGATGTCGGCAGATGCGATTATAAAAATGACATCCGTCCCCGCTCCGAGTCCCCTATAGACATGATACGGGTCGCTACATATATAAATCAGATGCCGGCAGCCCTCCACATGATAGAGGACGCCAAAAACAAGGGATACGAGGTTTCCTGCAATATTATGGCGATATCTGCCGCCCAGGAGGCTGATGTAAAGGTTGCTCTTAGCATGCTCGGCCAGTCTCCCGTGGATGTAGTCTATATAGTGGACAGCTTCGGAGCGCTTTATCCCGAGCAGATAAACAGGATCGCCGACATATATCTTGATGCCGCCGGTAAGTACGGCAAGGATATAGGTATGCACGCCCATAATAATCAACAGCTTGCCTTTGCAAATACACTTGAAGCCTGCGGAGACGGAGCGGATTATCTGGATGCGACCTACGGAGGTCTTGGAAGAGGCGCAGGGAACTGTTCCATGGAAAATCTGCTCGGTATATTAAGGAACCCCAAGTACCAGTTCTATCCTGTGCTTAAATTCGTCGAGGAATATGTCCTTCCATTGAAAAAGGAAGGCGTTTTATGGGGATATGATCTGCAGTATCTGATGACCGGTATATTCAACCAGCATCCGAGGACGGCCATTGCTTTTACCAAGGAAGGGCGCACAGATTACACCGAATACTATAAAGAGCTTATGATCATAGACTGATAAGACCTTAGCCTGTCAGTTCTGCCGACCCGCGCGATGCTTTCTCAGATTCTCACATACCGCAGCATAGGCAGCAGTATAAGGATGATAGGAACCCCGGAGATATCCGAGGTTCTTTTCTATATCTTTGCCCTCGGAAAGCTCCTTTGCCGCGTTTTCAACCGTCATTGAAAAGCCGCCGAAATTTTTTGCTCCTATGGTAAAGGACGACGATTTAAGGGCATGGACAATTATCCTGTAATTCTCCCAGTCGTCGGACTTAAGGCATCCGGCAAGCTTTTCCATATTCTCAGCCTGTATTTCGAGATAGGTATCGGCCACGACATCATATGTATCCTGATCGCCGCAGGTATCAATGCCTGCCTTATAATCTATATCCCAAACCTCACCCTTGGCTCCTGGCGGCGGTCCTCCGGCACCTACAGGCGGAGTCATCGGTGCAGCGGCAGACTTTGCATCTTCTCCTTCCATATAGGTTGACATAAGTCTATCCAACTCCGCGAACCTGAAAGGCTTGGCTATATAGCCGTCAAATCCAAACTCATTTATATACTGCTCCTTCGCGCCTGCAACCGCATTCGCTGTCATTACAATAAACGGGGTTTCCCTATTTACCTCGTACTTCTCAGGATGCAGCCTTATCTCCTTTAAGACCTTTACCCCGCTCATCTCAGGCATCATATGATCCAGGAAAATAATATCAAAATGCCTTTCACCTATTACCTTTAAGGCCTCTCTGCCGGAGGTTATCGTTTCGGCCTCGCACTTCATCTGCTCAAGAAAGCTTCTTGCCACGGTTAGATTCGTCAGGTTATCATCTACTACAAGTATCTGCCTGCCTGTGAAGAAATGATGCCTGCTTTCTGACATCTCAGGTCCTGTTGCCGGACGGTAATCCCTTATTCTCTCATCTGACAGAACCTTTTGAGGAATATGAGCCGTAAAAAGCGAACCCTCGCCGTATACGCTCTCAACCTCGATAGATCCGCCCATCAGGTCAAGCAGACTCTTTACGATGGCGAGCCCGAGTCCGGTTCCTTCTATGTAATGTGTCTCCGCGCTGTCCACTCTTTCAAAGGAGTCAAAAAGATGTGAGAGATTTTCCTGCTTTATACCGATCCCCGTATCCTTCACGGCTATATCGTAGATCACGCCTTCTTCTGTCTTTCTCCCGGTTATCGTAAGTGAAACCGATCCTTCCTTCGTGTACTTTATGGCATTATTTACGATATTGGATATGATCTGCCTGATCCTGACCTCGTCTCCCTCGACATAGCCCGGAAGATCTTCATCCGTCTCTGAGGTAAAAAGCAGACTCTTCCCCTCGGCGTTTATAGTAAATAAGGGGATCATATCTTCAAGAAGCTTCTTGAAACGGTAAGGCGCAGGCCTTATCTCAAATTTCCCGGATTCTATCTTTGAAATATCCAGAATGTCATTTATGACATATAAAAGCATCTCTCCGGAGTGCTGTATACCATCAGAATATCCGATGACTCTTCCGATCTTGTCAGCTATGGAAAGGCTTGCGTCCGCAAGCGTCATCCGGATAAGCTCATTCATACCCAATACGGAATTCATCGGTGTCCTTATTTCATGGGACATTGATGACAGGAAGTCAGACTTCGCCTTATTGGCAGCATTGGCGCGTTTCTCTGCGTCCTTAAGTCTCTCGTTATTATCCAGAAGCTGCTGATATTCCTCTTTTGTTAATATAACCTTATCTTCTGACAAACTCTCCATAAGCCATCAATCTCTGATGAAAGAATTATAACTATTCATAGTATACCACATATACAACGGTGGGCGTGTAATTATTTCATTTTATAGTATAGCTCCGCCTTTCTTCGTATCATCTCATCAACGTGTGCGATATAGTCGTCCACTTCTTTGAAGTTGGCTTTGCGTTTTGTGTTGCCTGCGGCATCCACTCTCTTGCTTATCGCTCCCGCGCCGAGGGCAAGTATATCCTGCACTTCCTCATTTATAAGGATATTGTACAGTCCGTAGC
>JAFUWM010000180.1 GCA_017483425.1 Lachnospiraceae bacterium
CTGAGATATTGAATTTTCAAAGTTCGATCCCCACTTTAGATGTGGGAAGTTTTAGTATTTTACCATATACTTTGGCAGGTGCACCAGTTTCAAGTTTTACCATAGCAGGAGCTCAAAAATAATTTCGCTTACTATAAGCCTCCGGCGAATGCGACATTATAATGGTTTTGTATCATGCTTAGACGGGGCGTATAATAAGGCATTATGAATGCTCCGGTGATAATATTTGCATACAACAGATCAGAAAAGCTCAAGGCGTGTATTGATTCGCTGACATCCTGCGACGGACATGAGGAGTCAGAGGTCTTTGTTTTTTCTGACGGAGCCAAAGGTTCAGAGGACGCAGGACGTGTCAGCGGGGTAAGAGAGTATCTTGAACGCCTTGAAGATAAGCACGGATTTAAATCTATAACAGTAGAGAAGAGAACTGAAAATTTTGGACTCGCCCGAAATGTAATATCAGGCGTCACAGAGATCATTGAAAAGTATGGCAGGGTGATAGTACTTGAAGATGATCTTGTCGTAACGAGGGATTTCCTGTCCTTTATGAATGAGGCTCTGGACTTTTATGAGCCTGAACAAAAGATCTGGTCTGTGACAGGCTACGGGATACCTGTCGAAAACGCTGCAGGATATGGGCATGATGTTTACTATAGCTACAGGGCGAGCAGCTACGGCTGGGGTACATGGCTTAGCAGATGGCGGAGCGTTGACTGGGATATGAAAAGCTATGATAAAGTCATGAAAGATAAAGATCTGCGCCGGAAATTTGAGCGGGGCGGCAGGGATATGACACGCATTTTGAAAGACCAGCATATGGGACTTGTGGATTCGTGGGCGATAAGATGGTGCCTGTCCCAGAGCCTGCAGGACAGATATACCGTATATCCGGTGAAGTCCTTTGTTTCAAATACGGGACATGACGGCAGCGGGACGAACGACATTAAGACAGATCAGGATAATAAAAGCCTGCATAAATACGGGGAGACTGTAAAGCTCGAGCATCTGTCTCCGGACAAAAAGATCTGCCGGGCGTTTTATAATTATTATTCAAGCCCCGGAAAGAGGCTTCTCAGAAACCTCAATCCTGCAGGAATACGGAGACAGATTGCGAGGATTCATTCAAAAATAAGAACTCCGTAGTAATAGAATCTCCTTTAGAATATTTATAATTCCTCATCTTCCGGATCGTAATCATTCAATTTAGGGAAGTCCATAAATTCGCTCAAGGTCATATTGAATGTGTTGGCTATTTTATGAAGTGTTCTGATCTTTGGTTTTCTACTGGCATAGTGAATGATGATAAGAGAAGCACCCGCTTAGGCGAGTGCTTCTAATCTCTCATTTGTAAAAGAATTGGATGGGCGGCGTATCCATCATATCAGGTTCCCCTAGGGGAGCGCAGGGTGCCTTTCCTGCTCGTCAATTTCTTTACACCCTTAAGGTAGCATTATTTTGACAGACAGTCAAGGATTATTTGTTTTCTCAACTCTTTTCTCAACTCTTTTCAACCTTCCTGACTTTAGATACGATTCGATCTTTCCCATCTTGACATCGAACATGGTTGCTACATAATATTTGTGATTCTTATTATCCAGTTTGATGCTGATGTAGATTTTATCCTTGAGAATCTTTACAAGCTCTATATTACCATCGTTGTATCCGGCATAATCTGGTGATTCTATTATCTCCGGCAAGAAATCAATGTATTTAGCAGCAGCAAAGTGCTTTCGATTGAGCAGATGAGTCAGCAATCCTTTGGAACGATATATAGTAAATGGCTGAAAATCGGTTTTGAGCAGGGCGTTCAAATCGGTATTAAATGTCGTAATCGTGATTAGTTTGTCGCTCAAGTGTGTTACTCCTGTTTTTTTATGAGAATCCACAATCACGCAAGAATATGGAGGGAGATCGCGAGGATCAAAGGATATGCTCCAGCGGATTGATATGGATTTTCTTTACTGTTTTACGGGAACATGCCGATATTTTTACTGTTCCATACTGTCTTTCGTCAAAAAGCTCTCCAACATCCGTTTCTGGCTGAAAGATGACATTCCTTTTAGAGATTATAAAAGTATGGCTGAATGAAAGCACTCATAATAGAAAATCTATATATTCCTTAACCTCGGAGAAATCAATAATGGCTTTCCCGGCTGAAATCCCGACCGGGACTTTATCATCAAAGGTATATACATGGGGAATGTTTTCGATCATATCATGAACCGTGACCCTTTGCTTCTCCCAGTCCACGATCCAATATTCCCTGACTCCGGCCCGGCCATATCTTGCAAATTTCACATAGTGATCATATTTTTTTGAGGAAGGAGACAGTACCTCTATGATAAGATCCGGCGCTCCGTTTATCCTTTTTTTCGCTATCTTGGATTTGTCACATACGATAAAAAGATCCGGTTCGACGATGGTCTTATCATCATCCTTATCTATCTTTACATCACAGGGGGCTATAAACGGTATACAATCCACTCCTGATGAAGCTATAAGCGATAAAAACATGGCATGGAGCTTGCCTACTATCATCTGATGTATACTTGTAGGTGATGCCATGTCGTAAAGCACCCCGTCGATGAGCTCCACCCTCCGATCCTCGGGGAGTTTATAATAATCGTCTATAGTATACTCTCCCTGTCGTTTGCTTTCTCCCAGATCAAAATTGTATGCAGGCACAGATTCATTTACAAAAAGCATGTCCCTTGTCCCGTCATTAATGAAAGAATAGCATCCCTTGTATTCAAAAAAGAAAGAGTTTAATGCAGACAGGGTTTCGTATCTGGGAGATTTTATCCTTCCGCCCAGAACCTTCTGTACAGTAGACAGCGGAAGTCCTGTCTTTTCAGCAACTGCTTTATAACTGAACCCAAATTCTCTGCGGACATCATTCATCTCGTCAATAGTCATATCGCCACCTTTTGACATTTGGTTGAAATTTTATTGATATAAAAATGATACTCGGACGCGACCATTCTGGCAACAAAAGAATAATGACCTATATTTTGGCAAAGTTAATGTATAAGTCCTCGTATATACCTGCCTTTACGGTATCTTCGAAAGTATATATACTGGGTATTGGGTCATCACTATCGAAACGGTAAACGACAACCTTCTCTTTATGCGGATCTACGATCCAGTATTCTCTTACCCCTGCATCAATATACAGACTTAGCTTTCTGACATGATCATGCTTCGCGTTGCCGGGAGATATTACTTCAATGATCCAGTCGGGGGCGCCCTCACAGCCCCTGTTAGTTATTTTGTCAGGATCACAGATCACAGAGATATCAGGTTCAACAGTTGTCCTGTCGTCTTTGGTAAGCCTTACGGCAAACGGGGCAGGAAAAACCTCACATGAACCGCCTTTTTCATCTATATACCGACGTATCCTGTATGATACTTCCATTACAATTCTTTGATGTATAGTCAGGGGTGCCTCGTCTTTGGGGTAAAGCTCATAAAAGACTCCGTTAATAAGCTCAACCCTTGTATCCTCCGGGAGAGCGTCATAATCCTCCACGGTATACAGTTTATCTTTTTCGAATTTGTGCCCGGCGGCGTAATAATATCTGTCGTCCCCTCTCTCCATCTCCCTGTCTCCCGGATACCTTAACACATTATCCATAATTCACCCCCTGTAAGATGATACTGCTCGCAGAAGGCCCTTGCTCCTGCGAAAATCAATAAAGTGATATTAAGCAGGAAACTTCAGAATTGTACTAAAGAAAATAAAGAAATCCATGAAATTAAAGAATCACTGCTTATGCGGAATATTACTACCCGGATTGATTATTGTCAAATGGGGAATAATGAGTCGTAACGATATAACGATAGTGTCATTATTGAATAGTTTGAGCTGAAATGGTAGACTTTCATAAGAGTGGCGGAATTGATTTATGCTGTAGTCAGACAGTAGTAAATATGAATATCAATCAGGAAAAGATGGGGATGGAGTTTAAAGGTGCCATAGAGTATTTATCTGAGGAGAATCTTAAGAGGATTCCCACAGGTGTAATAGAAGCTATCAGAGAAAACGGAGACGAGGCGGCAGAGTTTTTTCTGTCAATATTGGACAAGCTGACAGATACGATTGAGGACAGTCCGTATCCGGTGAGAGGATCCACAATTGAATTTCTTGCACCTTTTTTTCTGGCAGATATTGGTGAGAAAAGGGCATGCAGGAAAATATACAAGCTGCTCCAACTATATGAGGATGACTTGGAGTTATGGCTTGGAGATGCGCAGACAGAGAATCTTCCTCATATTATATATGCTGTGTTTGACGGCGACACCGATGTTCTTGCGGATATTGTGACAAATCCTGCTATAAGCGAATATACGCGCAGCGCGATAATGGATGTGTTTACCGCTTTATTACTCAATGGTACTTTGTGCGGAGAGGAATTTGATTCCATC
>JAFUWM010000181.1 GCA_017483425.1 Lachnospiraceae bacterium
CAAGCGACAGTCCGTTCAAGTGGGTATTGAGCAGGAGATTCAGCTTGAGTATCGTGTCTTCGTCTATCTCTTCCTCGGTCTGTATCATCTTGTTTTTGATGATATTTCCTTCTACTACTATGACCGCGAGCAGAGAATCCTTTTCCACCTTTGAGAGCTGCAGGAATTTCAGCTTATTCCTGTGGGTCTCCGGCGAGCTTATGAGCGCCGTATAGTTTGTATTAGAGGCAAGAAGCTTTGCGGCCTGCTTCAGCACGGCTTCAAGCTTGTCGGCTTTCTCTATGATAAGCTCTTCTCTCTCCTGAATCTCACGCTCTTTCTCGCTCATGAGATTATCAACGTAAAACCTGTAGCCTTTATCAGTAGGGATCCTGCCGCTGCTGGTGTGAGGCTGGAATATATACCCCATCTCCTCCAGATCCGACATCTCATTTCTTATGGTCGCACTGGAGAGCTTCAGATCCGTGTATTTTGATATCGTACGGCTTCCCACCGGTTCTCCGGTTTCGAGATAGTTTCTGATGACCGCTGTGAGTATCTTTATTTTTCTTTCGTCTAGCTCTGCTATCTGTGCCGGTTCCTTAGCCATCAGCTCCTCCTTTTTCGTTAGCACTCGACTTGATTGAGTGCTAATCGTCAAAACATAATCTATCACCCCACGGGTAGAATGTCAACACAAAACATATAATTTTCATAATTTAACTTGACATATACTACATTGCAGATTATACTAGCTGTACTAGTTGTGATAATACAGTTGTGCTTTAATATGATCGAAAGGAATGTAAAATGCTATGGAATATTGATTTCCGCGATAAGCGACCAATATATGAGCAGATAGTATCCGGCGTTGAGGAAGAGATCCTTCGCGGGATACTGCCGCCGGACGAGCCGCTGCCAAGCGTAAGAAGCCTTGCGATGGAGCTTTCGGTAAATCCGAATACCATACAGAAGGCTTACCGGCAGCTTGAAACAGACGGCTATACTTATTCGGTTCCGGGCAGGGGAAGCTTTGTAAGCAATGTCGAAGGGCTGAGAAGTGTAAAGAAAAAGGAGGCTCTGCAAAAAATTTCCGGGATCGTGCACGAAGCGAAAATTCTCGGCGCAAGTGACGGGGAAATAAACGAAGCGGTAAAAGGAGGCATGAATTTATGATAGAGGCAACCAATGTGACTAAAAGATTCGGCGATATCACAGCCGTGGATGATGTCACTCTGTCCATTGAGGAGGGCAAGGTCTTTGGCCTTATCGGTACGAACGGGGCAGGAAAATCAACCTTTTTAAGAATGCTATCCGGTGTTCTCACGCCTGATCTCGGCTCCATAGAGATAGACGACATGCAGATATTTGAAAACCCGGAATGCAAGGATAATTTCTTTTTCATATCCGACGAAGCATTCTTTTTCCTGAATGCCACACCGGACGAAATGGAACGTTTCTATGAAAAATGCTATCCGTCCTATGATAAGGCAAGATATGAAAAGCTGATGGAGAGCTTCGGACTTGACCGCAGGAGAAAGGTATCGACCTTTTCCAAGGGAATGAAAAAACAGCTTTCGATAATCCTCGGTCTCTCCGCTATGACGAAGTATATATTCTGTGACGAAACCTTTGACGGACTCGACCCGGTCATGCGGCAGGCTGTCAAGAGTCTCTTTGCGTCAGATATGGCAGAGCGGGAGTTCACGCCCATAATAGCCTCACATAATTTAAGAGAGCTTGAGGATATCTGCGATACCGTAGGACTTCTTCATAAGGGCGGGATGCTTATGTCCGAGGATCTTGATGATATCAAGGGAGACGTACATAAGATACAGATAGTCTTTCCCGACGGCTTTGATCCTGCAGGTGTCACGGACAGGCTAAGGATACTCGAAAACGAGCAGCGCGGCTCGCTACACACATACATAGTAAGAGGGACTGAGCGCGACATAAAGGGAATATTCAGGGAGGGAAATCCTGTCTTCATGGAATCTCTTCCCCTCTCACTCGAAGAGATATTTATCACATCAACGGGGGTAGAAGGTTATGACATCAAAAAGATCATTTATTAATATGCTTATAGAGGATCTGAAGCGCAGAATATGGCCTCTCACGCTCTCGATCATCGGTTTCTTTTTCGCGCTGCCCGTACTGGCGCTGATCAAAGCGGAGAGTCATATTGATTCCCTGCGTCTCGGGTATGACAATCTTGCGTCGCTCCAGGAGTCCTACGCAAGATATACTCTGGGCGGATCAAACGCCTTAGTGATAATGGGACTTATTATAATGGCCGCGCTTAATGCCCTGCACGGCATGAAATATCTGCACAGCAGGCAGGAAGCGGATTTTTACGGCTCCATTCCGGTACTCCGCACTACTAAATTTGCCGCGGCTTATATTAACGGGATCCTTATCGCGATCATTCCTTATATAATAATGTATATATTCGCGTTTGTTGTCGGCTTATCGAACGGTCTGCTCAATGCTGCGGGCATTTCATACGGCATCCAGACCATGCTGCTGGAAACAGCCGGTTTCCTGCTGATATACAGCTTTATAATCATTGCCGCAGTACTGACCGGTCATACAGCGGTAACTGTCGCCGCAGCTTTAGTACTGCTGTTTGTACTGTGGGCCTATGCATTGCTTTTGGACGGCTATGCCAGCCTCTTCTTCGTTACAAGATACAGCAGAAGCATAGATTATACCCTGAATCTTTCACCCGTTACACTGCTTTTTAAAATGCTTACGACCGATTCATCTTCCCTGTATTATCCGGTCTCAAGCGCCATTTCAGCGATCCTCTGCGTTCTGGGGACGGTCGCGCTGTTCTTTGTATCGGGAGCGCTTATAAAAATACGACCGGCTGAAGCCGCCGGAAAGGCAATGGCTTTTGATAAAACCAAAGCCGTTATAAAGATCATAATAATGGTTCCCGCAGCGATGGCTTTCGGTGCCTTTTTCCCTTCGCTAAGTGACAGCAACAGTGTATATGGCTGGCTTGTATTCGGTATCGTGATGGGTCTTATCCTTGCCCATGGCTCGATAGAGATAATATATGACTTTGACTTCAAAGCCTGCATCCGGCATATTCCGTCCGCTGTCATCGGAGCAGTGATCACCGCCGCGATAGTTATTTATTTTGTATTTGATCCCCTCGGATATGATACAAAGCTTCCTGACAGATCCGGCATAGAGAATGCCGCGGTTTACCTGCCCGGAATAAACGGCGGTTCGTATTATTCTGAGATTTCGTATTACGAGGATATTTCGCAATCCGATATGCATCTGAAAAATATGGTCCTTACTGATCTTGATGATGTATATACTCTGGCGGAGGCCGGTACCGAATACGCAAAAAAATACAGATGGCACGGCACCCCCGCTCCGGAGACTATCGCCTATGAGGACACTCCGCACTATATTGAAATGTCTGTGATCCTCAGAAAGAAAAATGGACGTGAGTTCAAACGGTCATATTTCATAGACAGGAATAACGACGCTAATTTCAGCGCGCTGAATAACATATATGATACGGATAGCTATAAAAAGAATACTTATGAAGTGTTTATGTCAGAGGATCGTCTGGAAAAATACGATTTAACGGTTCAGGCTCTGTCCTACGAATCCGGCAGATTTTCAGGCACCTCTTCACTCTCAAAGGCCGCAATAAAGGCTTTGAGCGACGCGCTGTCAAAAGAAACCGCCGCTCTGACGCTGGACTACCTTAAAGAAGAAGCGCCTGTGGGATATATTTCGCTTAATACAAAGCCTGCTCCCGGATCAAAAGCTCCCAATATATATTCCATTCCTCTGGGGTATGTATATCCTTCGTTTACGGAAACGCTGTCGCTGCTTAACCAATACGGCATTACGACCTATGAAAATCCGAAAGCCTCTGAAATAGACTATATCATTAATGTAAAGTACACGGATGAGGAAGAGGATATCTCAGAGAGGATAGATAACAGAGCCGAAATAGAAAGGCTCCTGCCGGAGCTTGTATCTTCTGATTTTGCATCCGCAAATTACGCGATGCTGGATGTTGATAATCAAACAAACTACGAGGTTCATTTCAAGAAGCCTGCCGGACAGGATGATGAAGATATCTACGGAAGCAGTATACAGTATTTTGTAAAAAAACTGGGCGACTGATATCCGGCTAACATATCCGCGGTAACCCTTCCCCGTATAGCGGACTGACGATCTTTTCCCCTCCGATCGCAGTCCGCATTGTAACGTCAGGGGTACCGCACGATACACTGCCTGTCACCGAAGCGTTTTGACCGTATGGGCTCTTTCTCATTATTTCCACCGCTTTTTCCTTTTCTTCATCAGGCAAGATAATGACACATTTGCCCTCGTTTCCCATATAAAGAGGATCAAGCCCGAGTATGCCGCAAAAGCCTTTTACTTCTTCGGATACCGGAAGCGAGCTCTCTTCTATTCGTATATGCGCGCCCGCGGATGAAGCAAATTCATTTAATATCGTCGCGAGCCCGCCCCTTGTGACATCCCTCATTGCGTGTATATCAAGCCCCGCATCTTTAAGTCCGGAAATCATTTGGGTAAGAGGGGCAGCATCGGATACTATATTGTTTTTTACGGACATACGGCATCCGAGTATCGCCGCGTGATGATCCCCGAGATTTCCGGAGACTATGACTGCGTCGCCGGGCTTTATGCGGGCAGGGGAAATATCAATATCCTCATCTATGAATCCGACTCCCGCAGTATTTATCAAAAGCCCCGGCTCTTTTATATCCGCTGGTTCAATGACCTTGGTATCGCCGGTAACTATCTGAACTCCTGCTTCCTTTGCGGTATCCGCCATTGACGCCACAACTTTTTTCAGATCGTCTGTATCAAACCCCTCTTCAAGAATATATCCGGCCGTGATATACGCAGGATCAGCGCCGCTCATAAGCAGATCGTTTACAGTGCCGCATACAGCAAGCCTTCCGATATCCCCTCCCGGAAAAAAAATCGGCCTTACGACATAGGAGTCAGTTGTAAAAGCAAGCTTTTTACCGGCAGGCAGAGGCAGAACTGCAGAATCAGAAAGCGGCTCCAGATATTCGTTTGAAAAAGCCTCCCTGAAAATGCTGTCTATCAGTTCTGATGTGGCGCTTCCTCCGGCGCCATGGGTCTTGTTGATCTTGTCCGCCATAATGTTTAGCACTGCCAGCGGGCAGTCGCGCCGCACGGAAGTATAAGTCCGTTTCCGCTCACGGGAAGCCCGACTTCATCAGCAGTAACCTTTCCTCCATATCTTTTTGAGAGCAGATCATTCATCATATATGACAATACCGCAGGCTGTAATCCCGTGGTATAGGAATTAAGTATGACAAAAGCAGCGTCCTCTGATATAAGCTCCGCCACAAGCTTCAAAAAGGAGAATATATCCTCCTCCATCTTCCACACTTCACCTTTGGGACCTCTTCCGTAAGACGGCGGATCAAGTATCACGGCATCATATTTATTACCCCGTCGTATCTCCCGCTCCGCGAATTTACGGCAGTCCTCCACTATCCACCGGCAGCTCTCATACGGGATCCCGGACAAAAGCGCGTTTTCCTTTGCCCAGCCTGTCATGCCCTTGGAAGCGTCCACATGTGTCACATGCGCTCCGGCAGCAGCAGCAGATATAGTGGCTCCGCCTGTATAGGCAAAAAGGTTCAAAACCTTTGTGTCTTTCCCCTGTTTTTTTCTTTCCCTTATTATCCCGGCCGCATGATCCCAGTTTGCCGCCTGCTCGGGAAAAAGACCCGTGTGTTTGAAAGAAAAAGGCTTCAGATTAAACTTAAGCGCACCGTAGGAAACAGACCACTCCTCGGGAAGATCATTGAATTCCCAATGCCCCCCGCCCTTATCGCTTCTGTAGTAGTGTCCGTTCGGATTTTTCCAGCGCCTGTCCTTTTTGGGAGTATCCCAGATGACCTGCGGATCGGGACGCACAAGGATGTAGTCTCCCCATCGTTCCAGCTTTTCACCGCCGGAGGTATCTATAACTTCATAATCCTTCCATTTATCTGATATTATCAAAGCTGTTTCCCCTTAGTAGTTCTTAGTTGTTTTCGCACTGTTAAAGCAGGCTCCCTCCTGCGATACCATACATGCCCCCACGGGATGCTCCGGTGTACAGACTGTCCCGAATAACGGACAATCGCATGAGGGGAGTTTCCCGGTTATCACTTCCCGGCATCTGCACCCCTCCGGCTCACTGTCTCCCGCAAGATCATGGCTTCCGGCATCATATTTTTTATATTCGCTCCTGATATATAATCCGGAATCCGGGATAATGCCCATGCCGCGCCATGCGGCGTCTCCCTTTTCAAAGAAGCTCTCTGTCGCAGCTTTGGCGGCCTCGTTCCCTTTTTCTTTTACCGCCTGCGGATAGAGGTTTATAAACCCCGCTTTGCCCTCCCTTTCAGCAAGGCGTGTTAGGGCGTATATCGACGCGATAAGCTCCTCTCCCTTAAATCCCGATACCACAAAAGGAACCTCAAGCTCCGACGCAAGCTGCCTGTATTCCTCTGTTCCGGTGATGACCGCCACATGCCCCGGAGCAAGGAAGCCGTCTATCCCATCCGAAACCCTGCGTATAGCCTGCGGCATGGTCTTTAATGAAGTAAGAAGCTTTATATTTTCAATTTTTTCTTCCAGAGCCCCGGACAGCAGAGCCGCGTATACCGGGGCGGTCGTCTCAAAGCCCACAGCAGCAAAGATATATGTGTGACCGGGATCCTCCTTTGCAAGCTTCAGTATTTCAGCCGGAGAATATACATATCTTATATCCGCCCCAGAAGCCTTTGCCTGCGTGAGACTCCCCGCGGATCCCGGCACTCTCATGAGATCCCCAAAGGTTACTATGATATTCGCAGGATCTTTTGCCAGATTAATGAGTCTGTCTATATAGTCCGTAACCGTGACACAGACCGGACAGCCCGGCCCCGTTATAAGGTGTATCCTGTCCGAGAGCATCGAGGGTATGCCGTTTTGTACGATACCTGCCGTATGCGTTCCGCATACCTCCATGAGTCTTAATTCTCTTCCGTTATAGTTTTTAAGAAAATTCGCCGCTTCCGAAAGGTTCATGTCCGGCTCCGCTATAATTCTCCTATGAGACGCATTATCTCATCCATCTCCTCCGCCTCTGTCTCCGTAAGCCTCTGGATGATGCATCCCGCATGGACAAGGACACGGTCGCCTACTTCACATTTTGCAAGGCCCGCCTCTGCTTCGATAATGTTTCCGCCAAAATCCACATCCGCCTTGTGTCCTCTTTTTTCAATTATCACTCCGCTTGATGCTATGCACATAATATACTATTCCTTTATTCGTTCTACCTTATCCTCCGGCAGCAATCGTATGAGCATGACCTCCAGCTCATTTGCTTTTATCGGCTTCGACAGATATCCGGCAAATCCCTCTTCTTTATATTCCTTCTCTACGCCGATAAGGGCATTGGCAGTGAGCATTACGACCGGTGTACGGGTATTTTTTCCTCTCCCTGATATTTCCCTGAAAGCCTCCACGCCGTCTTTTTTAGGCATACGGTGATCCATGAGGATCGCATCATAGCTTTTTTCAAGACACATTGATACAGCCTCCTCTCCTCCGGACGCGGTATCTATCCTGATACCGGTTTTCTTAAGCAGGGCCGTCGCTACTTTCAGATTCA
>JAFUWM010000182.1 GCA_017483425.1 Lachnospiraceae bacterium
ATATGGCATAGTACGCCGCTCCTCCGATCAGATAGCTTCCAAGAAACTTCCCCGTCAAAATACATATGTCCTTCAGATCATCATTTTTAGATAGCCTGTACAGCAGATAAAAAAGCATTGTAACCGCTGTCGTTCCCAGAAAAGCCTGATATAACCCCATATAAAGTGTTATAAAGACTGCCGAGGTGATAACAGCAACAACAGTTTTCTTCACCCGTATGAGAATATACGCTGCAGTCACTGCAAAAAAACATGCACAGGCAAATTCCAGTGACATATATCTGAATGACAAAGTGCTGCATACCGATGTGCTAATCATGAAGATAATGCCCGAAACCGTACATATCCTTTTTTCGCTAATATCCAGAAGCTCCATTATCATTATGAAGGATATCGCAAATATTGCCAGCGATATGATCGATGACATAGGATCCGGACTGAGCCAGAACCTCGCTCTGTCTATATATGGCTGAAGCCATCTGCCCTCTATCAGTTCGGAATTTCCCGTATACGCTATATCCCCGTGCCAGGTACCATCAGAATCGTTTACTGTCTGGGTAAACATCATCAACGAATAGCTCAGGGTAGACACGATCATTAAAACCGTAAAAAGCCAGCCCCATTTATAAGTCTTTTCCTTAATCCACACCATGCTCTTCCTTTCCATATATAATAGTTTTTCTAATAACTCTATTTATTATCTGACTCAGTCCGGTCGGATGCTGATACCGTAACCGCCCAAAATACGGGCGTAACGGTATCATGCTCCTACGCATTTTCCGCAGGTTTATGATAAATTCTACTTGCTATAAATACCAGTGTAAAGCTTAATGACATTACATATAATATACTATATACGATCCCCATATCAAACCAAATATGCGCCTCATGCTGCATCCCGTCTCCCCTGAGGGAAACCGCCACCCTGCCGTCCTCCGCTTTCCATGTATCTAAAGCATCTCCGTTCTCATCCTTTGCCCTGTACCATTCGTAGTACAGCAGGGGCATATCCGCATAGGTTCCATCCGCATGAGATATGTATGTATAGTCTATATGCGTACCATATTTGAAATACGATACTGACTCCACCGCATCCTCGTCAGATACGTATCCCATATCACTCCGCCAGGATTCATCCGTAACACCGGAGGGAATATAGTCCTTTATCGGAAGAGAATTGAAATCCCCGTATACCTCATCAGGCATAAGGCAGGATGATGAGTAATAGTCTTCAAAGTCAACTATCGTGCCATATGTCAGTACCAAACCAACTGCGACGAATAACACTCCAGTAAACCCTCCGTATATCGCGGACTTGCTGTCAGGATCCGCCTCTGTTTCTCCATCAGGCTTTCCTATAGACATGGCTATACTGCTTATCAAAAACACCGACGATACTGCCAGCACCCTTTGAGGCACCTGCAGCATGGTGGTGAAGCGCTCTATTGCAGGAGATATACTGATCAGTATGCCCCATGGAAACAGTTTCCAGGTAGTCACATACAATATAGCTCCTGTCACTGTAAGCGCCAGCGACAGACGATACGCCATATTCTTTTTATTTTGAAAACGAGCCAAAAGAAGGATGCAGGCCATGATCCCCACTATCTCAAACAGGCTCCAGGGATTTGCCAGAGCCTCGGTTATCCCGTATCCGCTGTCTGTGAATATCGACCATTCCAGAGCGGACGGATCCCAGTCTGTGAGATAACACTTCATAAAGATCAAAAGGAAGCCCAGATTCATGAGCAGGGCAAGGCTTGCTGATTTCAAAAGGGATAAAAGGATCTGTCTGTGCGCAAGATCCTTTATCATAAATACTGCAAGCAGTATAAGTGAAATCGTGAGGATTACCAGAGTCATTACATGGGACTGAATGACACCGGTCATGCCCGCAGACAGTACCCACCATCTCCTGTCTCCCTTTAATATCAGCCAGACACCCGCGATCACCAATGGAAGAAAGGCAGATGCGATCACGTTTCCCGCTCCGCTGCCCCTGCCGAGGATATTATACAGCCTGTACGGCTCAAACGTGATACAAAGCGTCGCCAGCAGTACCACGCGCCGGTCACGGCACATAAGCCTGAACGCAGCGTATGCAAGTATGACAGTAAGGATATTTGAAAAAAACATGCATAGCCGGTAAGCCGTCAGCATGGATACAAAAAATATCCGCAGTATTCCAAAAGGATAGAGAAAAGTGTCCGGATACAGAAAAGAAAGTTCACCGAATTCATTCATCATATTTGGTGATACCACGACCGGAAACTGATGATCCATAAGTCCTCTCATTATCCCCTCTATACGCTGCATATGCGCTCTTATATCAGCGGTAAAACCCAGACCTTTTTGATAATACGGGATATTTACAGCAATAATGAGGATCATAAGTATGATAAGATCCTTTTTATCCTGATCGGAAAGCCCTGTCCATTTTCTGTGACCGGCAATTATAACAATGCCTGCAAGAAACCAGAGAACAGCGTACAGAAGGCTGTCTGTGTATATCGGAAATCTGTCTGAGATAAGGCTTATTCCATTTATGCTGACACCGGCTCCCTCGTCAGCAGGGATTGTGATCTTAAACCTGTCAGTCGGATGGGCAAGTGAAAACGGAACCTTCACTGACTTTTCCCCTGACGTAAGCATCAAGTCAAACGCATTGTCGTTATCCGCCTGAACATATGCTCTTACATCTGATGCCGTATCATACTCCAATACCAGCTCAAAGCTGCCTTTTCGCAGGTTAAAACAGTTGACAACCAGAGAATCCGGATTTTTTTCCAGATATGACAGATCAAATTTATATGCATTATCAATATTTATAAATCTGTAACACATTATTATGGCAGCAGCCATACAGACCGCTGCCATTATTTTCCACACTTTATTTTTGAGATGAGGCATGTCCCTGTTACTTGATTATACCTTTCTCCAGATACTCCTCGAGATTATCTTTCACACGCTCACCGGCACGCTCGACAGCAACCTTCTGCATATCATGCTCAACCATAAGCTTGACCAGTTCTTCAAAAGATGTCCTTGCGGGATCCCAGCCAAGTTCTTTTTTGGCCTTCCCCGGATCTCCGAGCAGATTTACAACATCCGTAGGTCTGTAGAAATCTGGAGAGACTTCTATTACAACTTTGCCTGTCGCCTTATCTATGCCTTTTTCATCTACACCCTCACCCTTGAATTCAACATCTATTCCGGCATAGTGAAAAGCAAGCTGTGCAAATTCCCTTACCGAATGCTGTACTCCCGTGGCGATGACGAAATCCTCTGGCTTGTCATGCTGCAGAATCAGCCACATGCACTCGACATAGTCCCTCGCATATCCCCAATCCCTGAGAGATGACAGATTGCCGAGATAAAGCTTCTCCTGTTTGCCCTGAGCTATCCTGGAGGCTGCAAGCGTTATCTTCCGGGTAACAAACGTCTCTCCCCTTCTCTCCGACTCATGATTAAACAGGATCCCCGAGCAGCAGAACATATTGTATGCTTCCCTGTATTCCTTTATGATCCAGTATCCGTAAAGCTTTGCGACCGCATAGGGACTGTACGGATGGAAAGGAGTTTTCTCACTTTGGGGAACCTCCTCTACCTTGCCGTAGAGCTCTGATGTGGATGCCTGATATATGCGGCATGTACCGGTAAGTCCGCACTGCCGCACGGCTTCAAGTATCCTTACTACTCCGACCGCGTCAACATCCGCAGTGAATTCCGGAACATCAAATGAGACCTGCACATGAGACTGAGCGGCAAGATTATATATTTCATCGGGTCTTACATTGCCTACGACCTGTATCATGCTCATGGAGTCAGACAGGTCACCATAGTGCAGATGAAAATGCTTCTCACCTTCGAGGTGGGCTATCCTCTCACGAAAGTCTACGGATGATCTCCGGATTATCCCGTGAACGTCATATCCTTTTTCCAACAAGAACTCGGCCAGATATGAGCCATCCTGCCCTGTGATCCCGGTGATAAGCGCTTTTTTCATTATATTAGCCCTCCGTATCCTGCGTAATGAAATATTATGACATTCATATTCCCTGACTGTCAAATATCATCAATGGGAGTATGGCATTTCATGCATCTTCCCCGGCCTCCGGAGAAAATCTCTATATCCATTATTTTTTTGCATCTCGGGCAGAATGCCTTTCCTGTCACAGGCGGCTTATTGTCATTGATCTCCGTCCCTCCCGCAGCATATTCCAGTTCGTCATCAGACAGTCTCCTTATGCCTGAAGATGTGCTTATCGTTTCATTTATCACATTCTGAAGCCCTGGTTCCTCTTCAAGCTTTTGGAAATCAAATAAGGTTTTAAGCTTTTTTTCTGTATTACCCTGCATTTTGTCCCCTCCTGGTCATCACTATACGATCTCCTCTAATAACGCTAATCTATTATCTGACTCAGTCCGTCCGGATGCTGATACCGTAACCGCCTAAAAGACAGGCG
>JAFUWM010000183.1 GCA_017483425.1 Lachnospiraceae bacterium
AATGTGGATTATCATCGCAGTTATAGCGCTGCTGTATCTCCTTATCCGGCGTAAATCTTTACAGGATGATGGATATTCTGATAAAAGAGCCCGTTTATATTCGTGGATATTTTTAGGTTTACTGATCCTTATTTGTGTGTCTTTCATTATTTATATATATTTAAATACCAAATCCTTATTACCCGACAGATTCACCAGTACAAACAATCTCCTTTATTTTGATGCGGTCTGGGGAAGCAAAAGGGGCTGCCTATGGCATGATACAGTTGTTTCTTTCATACAGCAGTTTAAGGCGGAACCGCTAAAGTGCATATTTGGCGTGGGAGCCGACCAGTACTATCATTTTCTGTCAAATTATTATTCTGTCCAGGTTGAACAGATACATGGCAGTGCTACTCCTACAAATGCGCATAATGAGTGGCTGACTTCTTTTGCAAACTTTGGAATTCTGGGCGGATTGTCATATATAGTGTTTTTCCTGTCGTTTATATTCAGAGGGTACAGATCCAGAGAGAGTCTGCCCTATGCCATGGGGGCTGCTGCCTGCGCGGCCGCCTATATGGGGAACAACTTTTTCAGTTTCCAGCAGTATGTATGTACCCCATATATATTCGTTATAATAGCCATCGGTGAGCAGATTATCAGAACCGTATATACGGGATCTGAATCCCGTTAACTTCTCTCCCTGAGTTCCTTAAAGAATTTCTTTATCATAGCCTGGGATTCTTCCTCAAGGATCCCGTGTGTGATCTCGACTTGATGATTAAAGCTTGGCTCATTCAGCAGATTGACCACTGAGCCGGCACAGCCGGCCTTGTCAGAGGGGGCGGCATAGACGCATCTGTCAACCCTGGCCTGAACTATTGCTCCCGCGCACATGGGGCAGGGTTCGAGGGTAATATATATGGTACAGCCTTCAAGCCGCCAGTCGCCCATGGCTTTTGACGCTTTTTTTATCGCGGTGATCTCGGCATGGGCAAGCGTAGTCTTGTCGGTATTCCTGCGATTATATCCGCGCCCCACTATCTTTCCGGTTGCGGTTTCCACTATCACGCAGCCTATCGGTACCTCTCCGGCCTCATAAGCTTTTTTAGCCTGCTTCATGGCCTCTTTCATGAACTTCAAATCTTCTGCTTTAACTGTTTCAATCGATTCCACGAAGCGATACCTCCGATATAGTCTGCCTGAGTATTTCCGCAAATGCCTCTATTTCTTCTTTCGTCTGCCCGTGCAGCACGCCTCTTCCTACAAAGGTCGTATTTGTGTCCACGAAATTCTGTAAAAAATATCTGCGAGCGCCTTTAAGCCACTGACCTATTTCCTTTGCAGTCTCCCTGTCAAAGTACTCCGCTACAACGGTCGTCCTGAACTCATAGTCGGGAAACCTGCCGTCTATGAGCAGCTTCGCGCTATCGTCGACTCTCTCCACGTCAAGGTCTATATTGCAAAGCTCACGATACTGCTTCCTGCCGGTTTTTATATCAAGCGCCACATAGTCCACCAGTTTTCTGTCTGCAAGCTCTCTGAGCATCTTAGGTTCGGTGCCGTTTGTATCGACCTTAACGGCATAGCCCAGATCCCGTACCTTCATGATGAAATCCGGCAGATCCGGCTGCAGGGTCGGCTCTCCGCCTGTAATACAAACTCCGGTGAGATTATTCCGCCTTTTTTCAAGGAAAGACAGCACATCCTCCTCTTTGATCTCGGGTATCAGACCCTCGACCAGGGAGCTATTTTGACAAAAGAGGCATCTCAGGTCACATCCTCCGGTAAATATGGCGGCTGCCACCCTTCCCGGGTAATCAAGCAGCGTGTTTTTCGTAATACCTGCTATATGCATTCCGCTTAAATCCTGTGTGATTTGATATATTTCATGTAGTTTACGACCATAAGAGCAATCTTAAAGGTCAGAGCGTCATCAAATATCCTGATATCAAGCCCGGTCATCTTTTGCAGCTTTTCTATCCTGTAGACCAGAGTGTTCCTGTGGACAAAGAGCTGCCTCGAGGTCTCGGAGACGTTCAGATTGTTCTCAAAGAATTTATTTATTGTATTTAATGTTTCCTCGTCCAGATGATCCGGTATATCCTCTCCGTATATCTCATGCAGGAATACTTCGCATAACGATGGCTGAAGCTGATAGATAAGCCTCCCTATTCCCAGTGTACCATATGATACGATCGCTCTCTCCTGATAAAAGATCTTGCCGACCTCCATCGCCATCTTTGCTTCCTTATATGACGCGGAAACCTGCTTTATCTCTGATATGATCTTGCCATAGGAGACACGCACCTTGACCATTGCCTGAGTATTCATCGTATCAACGAGCATCTCCGCTGTTTCCTTAGCCTGCTGGTCTTCGTCTTCTATAGGATCCAGAGACTTGATAACGACATAGGTTCTCTCATCCGCTTCGGTCACATAGTCGTCAGAGCCCGTGGGGAACACGGATCTTAGTACATCTATCCCCGATATCTCGTTATTGCTCTCGGTCTCCACGATAAACACACACCGGACACTGTCCGTAGGGATGCGGAGCTTCTTTGCCCGGCTGTATATATCAACCACGAGCATATTGTCCATTATCAGATTCTGGAAGAAAGCGTTTTTGTCAAACTTCTCCTTATAAGCGGACGACAGGGCAGTCATTTCTGACAGCGCCACTCTCCCTATCATTTCTGATTTTTCATCATTTCCTTTTATTATCAGGACATAATTTGTCACACCGTCATCCACGACCCGGTAAAAATGATACTTCCCGTTCACGTCATCATCCGCATCGGAATCAATAAACGAGCGGATCGTTACGGAGGATATCTCATCCGTCGTAAAGGTGGATGCCGCCTGCGTCCCGTTCAGCTCCATTACCGCAAGGTCGACCCCCGTGATCTCCTTTAGCTCGTCCAGTGACTTTTGAATTACCTGATTTGTTATCATAGTTCAAGCTCCATTGGTGTGTAATCTATGCCGTCTTTTTTTGTCCTGGGTCCCGTGTCCCTGAAACCCAGTCTGTGATAAAATCCCTCTCCCACTACCGAGGCGTTGACAGTGAGCTTCGCGCCTCCAAGCCAGCTTCTGGTAGTCAAAAGCCATCCATGCATATAATCTATGAGAGCTCTGCCTACACCCATCTGCTGATAGCAGCCTTCCACAAATAATAATGAAAGATGCGGCCCCATCCTTACTGCCGCGACTCCGATCATAGCATTACCGTCAAATGCCGCTATCACAGGGAAGCCCCCGTTTAAGAAGACTGTATACAGCGTCTCGTCATTTATAAACCTGCTGAAGCTCTCCATGCCTTCCCTGCCTGTGAGTCCTGATTCAAACTCACAAAATACCCTCCAGCACAGAGCCATGGCGGGTCTGTATTCTTCACGGCTTATAAACCGGACATTAAAGCCTTCGCTCATCCTGCCTTACCGGCAAAAAGCTTTGAGAAGAAGCTCTTTACACCTTCATATAATCCGGTGAATACATCGCCTACCTTCTCTTTGATGCTCTCCGCCACGCCTTTTGCCGCAAGAGAGCTTAGATCATCCGCGGTGAGCTTGTCCCCGAATTTCTCATAAATATCCGCCGCCTGATCCAGCAGGGTGTTATAATCGATACCCATTGCCTTTATCTTTACCATGAGATCAACTATCTGATTTATCTCATCCTCCGACAAGGACCAGTTTGCCTTTTCCAGCTCATTATAATCTCTGATGGCCTTGCGTACAGCCTCGTCGATCTCTTCCCTTGTATTTAAATCCTTGCCCGCTATCTCCGCCTTGATGAAAGCTATCATCTCCTCTACATCCTGCTTCGAAGCGCCGTCAAGGGCTTCCTCGATCTGTCCTGTCGTCACAAGCTCATCAAGCGAGGTGTCAAGCGCTGTCGCGTCAAGGTTTAAGTCTTTCATATCCGCATATGCTTTCAGGGCTCCGATAAGCGCTGCCGTTCCCGATATCGGAAACGGGGCAGCAACGGTGATATCAGCGTTTTCCACGCCGGCCGTAAGCAGCGCGTTTTTATACATACCTGTCGTACAGTAATTTATATTATAGGCATTTACGGTTATGCCGTGTCCGGACTCCGCGGGCTTTACAAGCACGGATGAAAGCGACTTGGTTCCTATTACCGAGGGCGATATGTATTTATCAAGATACTGATGCTCCTCCGCATTTGTCACATAGACTACGTTGTACTGTGATATATCCGTACCCGTAAGTCCCAGGGATGAAAGCACCGTCGCAAGCTGCTCCTGTGTAAGGTCTGACCCAAGAGCCAGATACGGTTTGTCTGATGCACTGTCTCCGAAAGTAATTACATTGTCTCCGGCATATGCCGATACCTTAATCATAGGTATCGCAGCCAAAACAAAAAGCATGGCCGCTAAAATGAATGAAACACACCTTTTCATAATATAAAATCCTTTATCTCCTCAAACACCTGATACCGGTCGTCTTCATTATGAACCTCGTGCCTGTCACCGGGTCTGATATCAAGCTTTACATTTTTGATGCCGCATGCCTTATACAGCTCATACATTCTCTGTACGCCTTTGCCCATCTCTCCGACCGGATCCTCAGAACCGGAAATTATGAATAACGGCAGGTCTTTGGGTATTTTTGCTATCAGCTTTTTATTGCCTGCCCTGTATGTGAGTTCGGCCAGAGTATGGTATCCATTAAGCGTGAACGTAAAATTACAGCACGGATCATCCTTGTAGCTTTCCAGCACCTCCTGTCTTTTGGTAAGCCACCCCGAAGGATCGCCCGGAAAAGCTTTTATATACGACCCTATCGTAACCTCCGTGCATAGATCCGATCTGTATCTCCAGCCGTGAAATACCGCTATCAGGCTCGTCAACAGCTTTCCGCCGATACTCTGAAACTTAGGGGTATCGTTTCCGCCCTGTAAGATCGCGCCCTGAATGCCCGTACCGTACCGCTCTATATAATTCCTTACGATAAAGGAACCCATGGAGTGCCCCATGATATATATGGGAATCCCCGGATGCTCCGCCTGAACCGTTTTTTTCAGTCTGTGGAGATCACGTACGACTACGGTCGCCGGATCCTGCTCACAGAAATACCCGAGATCATCCGGTGTCCCTGCGCTCTTTCCGTGTCCGAGATGATCAAGTCCGGCAAAGATTATGCCCTGGGATACCATATACTCGGCCATCTCGGTGTATCTGAGCAGATACTCCGTCATGCCATACGCCATCACAAGAATTGCTTTAGGCTCGGACTTGGGCTCCCACACATAGCAGGCGAGCTTAGTCTTCATATCACGGCTGTCTATAGTAAACTCTCTCATGTTTCAGCAGACCTCTGCTCCCGCGGGCACATCCTTTTCAGGAGTCATGAGTACGTAATTACCGTCCTTATCCTCCGTGCAGAGCAGCATTCCCTGGGATTCGACTCCCGCAAGCTTTGCCGGAGCCAGATTGGTGATCACAAGCACCCTCTTTCCAACCATCTCTTCGGGTGTGTAATACTTCCTTATCCCTGACACTATCTGAAGCGTCTTATCTCCGACATCCACCTGACTGCAGAGAAGCTTTTTGGATTTCTCTACTGCTTCACAGGCCTTGACTATGCCTATTCTCAGCTCCAGCTTGTCAAATTCATCTATTGAGATCTGGGCTTTGTGCTCTATGGCAGGCGATGCCTGAGCCTCTTCGGCACCTTTGCTCTCTTCCTCATTCTTCGGAGGATACAGTTTTTCTACCTCTTTAAGTACATCCTCGAGCTTTTTCCTCTCAAACAGTGTCTCCGGCTCCTCAGTGACCTTCGTGCCGGATACAAAGGCTCCTCTCCTGTCCAAAAGGTCAAACTCCTTTGCCTCCGTACGCATCTGATCAAGTATGGCCTTTGCCGTATCGGGAAGATACGGTATCAAAAGCGTCGCGCCTATGACTATCGAATCACAGAGATTGTAAAGCACGGTAGAAAGTCTGTCCTTTTTATCCTCCTCCTTGCCCAGAATCCATGGTGTAGTCTCATCTATGTATTTATTGCACCTCTTGAACAGATCAAAAATATCGGTGATAGCGTCAGCCACATGGAGTGTTGACATCTTATCCTCCACCTTGGCCTTGGTCTGAAGCACGGTCTCATAGAGATCATCATCGACAGGCTCTTTGACGCCTTTGTCCTCTATCACACCGCCAAGGTACTGATTCCCCATAGATATCGTGCGCTTGACGAGGTTTCCGAGTGTATTTGCGAGGTCTGAATTAAAACGCTCTACCATGGTATCCCATGTGAACACACCGTCGTTGTCAAAGGGCATCTCGTGTATCATGTAATACCTGACGGCATCTATCCCAAACATATCGACAAGCGTATCCGCGTATATGGTATTTCCCTTTGATTTGCTCATCTTGCCGTCACCCACGAGCAGCCAGGGATGCCCGAATACCTGCTTCGGCAGAGGCTCATCCAGAGCCATAAGGAATATAGGCCAGTATATCGTATGGAATCTGACTATATCCTTCCCAATAAGATGCAGATCCGCAGGCCAGTGGCTCTTATATAGCTCCTCATAATTACCCTCCGCGTCATATCCTATGCCCGTGATATAGTTTACAAGAGCGTCAAGCCAAACATATACTACATGCTTCTCATCAAACGTTACGGGTATGCCCCAGGTGAAAGAAGTCCTGGAAACACAGAGATCCTGAAGCCCCGGCTTGAGGAAGTTATTGATCATCTCATTTTTTCTTGCCGGGGGCTGTATGAATTCCGGATGATCCTCTATATACTGTATGAGCTTCGGAGCGTATTTACTCATCTTGAAGAAATACGCCTCCTCGCTTGCGGGCTGTACAGGACGGCCGCAGTCCGGACACTTCCCGTCCACAAGCTGTGAAGGTGTCCAGAAAGATTCACAGGGGGTACAGTACATTCCCTCATATGAGCCTTTATAGATGTCTCCCTGGTCATAAAGCTTTTTGAATATCTTCTGAACCTGCTTCTCGTGATAATCATCCGTGGTTCTGATGAATTTATCATAGGATGTATTCATGAGATCCCATATTTTCCTGATCTCATTATATGCGTTATCGACAAACTGCTTCGGGGAGATCCCTTCCGCCTTTGCCTTTTCCTCTATCTTTATCCCGTGCTCATCCGTGCCGGTCTGGAAAAAAACGTCATAGCCCTGCTGACGCTTGAATCTGGCTATCGCATCCGCAAGCACTATCTCGTATGTATTGCCTATATGCGGCTTTCCTGAAGCGTAGGCTATCGCCGTAGTAATATAATATGGTCCCTTATCTGCCATCTGAAAGCTTCCCTCCTGAAAATAATCTATTTAATTTTATCACAGAGTACCGGCTTCGGCAAAGAAAACCCCTACGCCTTACGGTATAGGGGTGAATGTCCGATCTTTATGTGAAATTGAAACTTACAGTGTGAAGTTTACGAGCTGATCCTGCTGTGCTGCCTGTCTGTCCGCTACTGCCGCTACGTTTCTCTCTGTCACGGATACACGGGACGCCGCTGTCTGATTCTCTGTCTCTGCAGGAAGCTTCTTCATATCTGCGAAGATATCCGGAAGTTTGCTGAAGAGCTTGTCCGCCATATCCTCTATGCGCTCACGGTTTCCGTCAAGCTGTGCTTTCTGGAACGCATTTGCATCCGCTACTCTGGTCTTGACTACGCCGCCATGATCCTGTGATATATATTGATTCGCGCTGCTGCGGCCTTCCTGCTGCTCTGACGCAACCGCTGCCTGACGGTCTATTCTGGAGGTATTGTCTATGTCTGATGTCTGGTTTATCCTTGTCGAATTGTAAAGCGACGGGATATTTGCTCCGATCCTCAAGCTCATATGCAATTCCTCCTTTCATAGCAATGAAACCAAGTTTTGCTTCGTTCCACTAATTATATCGTCAACAAAAAGCAAAATTAAAGCCCTCTGTTTGTTCTTTTTTGTGTACAATCCTGATAAGCACTATATTTTGTGCTTATCCCTGATAGAATCCCACTTTCTTGTATACTTTTCTCAAAGTTTTATTCGCGATATATGACGCTCTTTCCGCTCCATCCTTATATACACCGTCAAGATAGGCCTTATCCTTTATAAGCCGCTCCGCCTCGCTTCTTATCGGTCTCAGGGTCTCTATGACAACCTCCGCAACCGCAGGCTTGAACGCGCCGTAGCCCTTTCCGGAAAATTCGCTCTCGATCTCTTCATATGATCTGCCGGTCAGTGTTGAGTATATATTCATCAGATTCGCGACTCCCGGCTTGTTTTCCCTGTCATATCTGACCGGATTTTCGGTATCGCTGTCCGTGACGGCTCTCTTAAACTTCCTCATTATAGTGTCATCATCATCCATGATGAATACACATCCGTTCGGATCTGACTTTGACATCTTGTCTCCGGGTGAAGTCAGCCCGTAGATTCTCGCTCCGGCTTTTGAGATAAAAGGCTCAGGGATCGTAAATACATCCCCGTATATCCCGTTAAAGCGCTGCGCTATGTCGCGGGTCAGCTCCACGTGCTGCTTCTGGTCCTCGCCTACTGGCACGAAATCCGGCTGGTAAAGCAGGATATCCGCCGCCATGAGCACAGGATAGGTAAAAAGCCCGGCGTTGATATTGTCCTTGAATTTAGCGGATTTATCCTTGAACTGTGTCATGCGGGAAAGCTCGCCAAACATAGTATAGCAGTCCAAAACCCATGCGAGCTGCGCATGCGCGGGTACATGGGATTGAAGGAATAATACATTTTTCTCCGGATCGAGGCCGCAGGCTATATACTGCGCAAGCTGATTCAGCGATCTGCGCCTGAGCTCCGCCGGCTCCTGACGCACCGTGATAGTATGCATGTCCGCCATGAAGTAGTAGCATTCGTACTCATCCACTCTGTCCGCCCAGTTCTTTATAGCGCCAAGATAGTTCCCAAGGTGCAGATCACCGCTGGGCTGTATGCCGGACA
>JAFUWM010000184.1 GCA_017483425.1 Lachnospiraceae bacterium
AGCTCGGTCTTCAGTTTTCCCTGATAGTCTCTGTAGTTATTCTTTACGGCGCGTTCCGGCTTTATAGTGCCGTTAAGTACATCGGGATAAGAGAGCAGTGGCAGGAGACCGACAAGCCCCCTTACATCATCATGATTATGCTGCAGCAGCAGATCAAGGCATACCTTGTTTTTGTCTGCTATATAATTTCCGTAAAGCGCTATAAGCTCCCTGCCGCTTTTTTTATCTTTTCTTTTGATACCGAGAAACGATTCCAAAGTCTTTTGCTTCATATCGGGAAGGGTGAGCAGCTTTTTATATGGCTGCAGCCTTTTGTACAGGTCAATTCCGTTTTTTTCAGAAAAAGCAAGGTCTATACCATATACGAAAGAACGCTTTTCGAGAAAGGGTATGTCAAATTTATTTCCGTTAAAGGTTATAATGGTATCGAAATCCTTAAGATATTCGGAAAAGGATTCAAGTATCTGCTTCTCCTCTGACGTATCATCAGCAAAAAACTGTCTCATATACAGCTTACCATCATGAAAAGCGGCTGTGCCGATCAGAAAGACTTCGGCGCTGACCGGAGAGAGACCTGTAGTCTCTATATCTATGAAAATAATACCGGATGGATCGGAAAGCCGCTCTACCGGGTATTTCGGTGTTAAATTTTTCTCAATATATTCAAATATCTGCATTGCTTTTGACCGTATTAACCTAAAGTATTATTATATATTAGTTACAGACATTTTCAAAATGGTTTTTGGTGATATGTATGTCGATGTTTGATGATGATTCATATAACGAGGGCGTTAACGTCGGTAAAAGAATAGCCATAGGCTCCATAGTGGCTTCCCTTGCAGTGCTCGCGATTCTTGCTGCCACGGTTGCCATGAACGGAAACAAGCGCCCGTCGGGTAATAACAATAATAATAACCCTTATATAAAAGCCTCTGAGGAAGCTACTGAGGAGGTTACGGAGAATCCAAATAAAAGGACTTCGGATGAACTTTCTTTTTGGAATATGTACGATGAAGAGGAAGAAGAGCAGATAGTCGTTTCCGAAAACAAAAAAAAGGACAGCACAAGCAGGAACAAGGTCAGCAGGAATTCGGTCAGCAAAAACACACCCAGTAAAAACAGCGCCTCAGGCAATAAGCCCGGGGTATCCGATAACAGCTCCGTTTCAGCAAATAAATTCAACATAAGCCCGGAGGGGGCAAAGCCTGAATATGTTTCGGTCAACGCCCTTATTCCCAAAAACGAGCTGATAGAAGATAATTTCACGATGGTCAGCGGAAACAGGCTTACTTACTCACAGGGGGGACGTAATGTTTCGCATTTTGGCATAGATGTCTCGAAATATAACGGAACCGTAAGCTGGAACAGTGTGAAAAAGGAGGGCGTAGAGTATGCCCTTTTAAGAGTGGGCGCAAGAGGGTATTCTACGGGGAATATCGTACTTGACGAGAATTTTAAGGCTAATCTTGAAGGATGTAAAGCAAACGGCATAGATGTCGGGGTATATTTCTTTTCACAGGCTATAAATACGAACGAGGCTATAGAGGAAGCGAGCTACTGCATAGCGTCTTTAAGCGGAAACTCCATAAGGTATCCGATCATATTTGATTCCGAAAAGATAGTAAATGACAGCTATCGGACCGAAAATCTCACAAGCGCCGAACTTACGAGCATTTTCAAGGCTTTCGCGGAGGTTGTGAAAGCTTACGGCTATACACCCATGTTTGCCGGAACCAAGGAGCAGCTTGTGAAACATGTGGATCTGCAGAGCATGGACGGATATGATATCTGGCTTTTAGATACCGGAGAAAAGACAGATTATCCCTATCGATACTGTATCAGGCAATATTCTGATAAGGGGAGGATCAGCGGTATCAACGGAGAAGTAAATCTGGATATCTGTCTGATATCGTACGCGGAGAAATAAAAGATTGTTAATCCGGTCTTTTTTTCTCGTACTCTGAGAGGTAGGCGAGATATTTTGCGGGAAGCTCTATAGAGGAGTAAATTTTCGCGTAAAGCGAATGGGAGAGTCCGTCAGGGATATCAAGCACTTCGGTGCGTGTCTTTAACCCGTGTTTTTTTGCCTCGTCAAGCGCCTTGTTATACGCTATGATCGCCATTTCATGCGTGGGAAAAGAACCGATGTTCCAGTCGCCGTTTATATGCATCTTTACATTATAAACCTCGTCCCTGCCCTCTTTTCTCTTGCGGATATTCTTTACGGGATTTATGACGTCAACATTTGAATATCTTAAGTCTGTAGCATCACCGTTTTTGAACCTGTAATCCTTGCCCTGTACTGCAAAGCCCGGTATATCGTATCTTGAAAGAATACGTTCCTGGAGACCGAAATCAGCCACAAAGAGATGATTGCCCCTGCGCTGTATAGTATGCGAGGAATAATAAAATAGATCCTCCAGGTCAAATTTGAGCTCCGTGTCCATATCAAGATGATATGAGAAATATGTACGATGCAGATAGATAGGGGTTTTAATATATATATTGTTATCACGGAAATTTGCGAGACAAATAAACTTGTGGAAAGAAAGAGGAGCAAGCTTGTCGGAGTATTCATCCGGAGTAAGGTCGGGAGATTTGATCACAAGCCAAGCATTCTCATACAGCATTGATGCGGTTTCCATGCTGTCGGAGCTGCCGAGCGAAATGTGTTTACCCTTATAGGTGACGGACGCCCGGTAGTAGGTCGTGCCGTCCCGTTTCTTTGCGATAAAAATACCCTTCATAAATCCACATTGATCGTGATAACACAGCTACCTGCCGAGAAACATATTAGTTACCACTTTTATTTTAACAGACTGCGGATTTTTAATCCAGTTAAAACAATGGATATAATTGTTAACATTACGTTAACGTTTATAGTAAGCAAAATTAATAATTTCGCTTACTATAAGCCTCCGGCGGATGCGACCAACCGCAAGTGGTAATTATTGCGGCCTTGCCGCAAATGCGGTTGGCGCAAAGTAAACGACAAAATGAAAACATTTGTCGTTTACTATATATTGCGAAACGGGTATTTTTTCATGTATAATACTAAAGCATTATGTAAATTAGAAGTTCAGAAAGGTTTTACGGGATGGCAGAAACAACTAACGGATTTGATTACTCAGCAGTAACCCCGGATATAAAGGAGCTTGCGGATAAGGCTTATCAGTCCACGCTCATTGATTCCGAGCTGTATAAGAAGTGGGATGTAAAGAGAGGGCTGAGAGATTTAAAAGGAAAGGGAGTTCTTGCCGGACTTACCCATATATCTGATGTTCATGCTGTTGATATCATTAACGGTGAGAGTGTGCCCGTGGACGGCACACTGCGTTACAGAGGTTATGATGTAAAAGATCTGGTACGTGGCATAAGCTCAAGGAATGATTTCGGTTTTGAGGAGATCACATATCTGTTGCTCTTTGACAAGCTCCCAAACAGGAAAGAGCTTGATGATTTCAGGAAGATACTTGCAAGATACAGGGCGCTTCCGAAGAATTTTGTAAGGGATGTAATAATGAAGGCTCCGAGCTCCAATATGATGAATACTCTCGCGAGATCAGTGCTCACGCTTTATTCCTACGACAGTGCGGCGGAGGATATATCCATACCGAACGTGCTGAGACAGAGCCTGCAGCTGATATCCTTATTCCCGATGCTTTCGGTATATTCATATCAGGCATATGCCCACTACCAGAAGAATGAGAGCCTTTATATACATATGCCGGATACCAGTATTTCACTTGCGGAGAACCTGCTGTATATCCTAAGGCCTGACAGCAGCTATACAGAGCTTGAAGCCAAAGTTTTAGATATTGCAATGGTACTCCATGCAGATCATGGCGGAGGAAATAACTCCACTTTCACCACTCATGTAGTCACGTCCACGGGAACCGATACTTATTCTTCGGTGGCTGCTTCTTTGGGTTCTCTTAAGGGACCGAGGCATGGCGGAGCCAATGTCAAGGTCGTGGAGATGTTTGCCACTATGAAAGAAGAGATAAAGGATTGGACGGATGAAGAGGAGGTGAGCAGGTACCTTGCCGACATCCTCGACAAAAAGGCATTTGATAAAAAGGGATTGATATATGGTGTAGGACATGCGGTATATTCTCTGTCAGATCCCAGAGAGATAATCTTCAAGTCATTTGTCGAAAGGCTGGCTCATGAAAAGGGGCTTGATAAGGAGTTTGCGCTTTATGATACCGTGGAGCGGCTCGCTCCAAAGGAGATAGCAAAGAGGAGACCTATCTATAAGGGCGTTTGCGCAAATGTTGACTTTTATTCAGGCTTTGTTTATCAGATGCTGGATCTTCCGCCGGAACTCTATACCCCGATTTTTGCCTGCGCCCGCATATCAGGCTGGAGCGCGCACAGGATAGAGGAGCTTTCAAACAACGGCAAGATCATACGTCCTGCATTCAAGAGCGCACAGCCTATAAGGGATTACATCCGGATGGATGAGAGAGAGTAGATCTATTTTAAGTATTTGTTTTGAAAATGCATTATGATAACACCGTAGATAACGCAAAATACCAAAGCCGCGGCTACTGTGAAAGTCTCCCCGAAGCCGGAGAGTCCTAATGAATCGCCAAAGGTGAAAACGGCGCCTGTAGCTATCATGATAAGTCCCATTATTATATTAGCGGGGATCATTATCTTTATATAGGCGGCTTTGTTTTCTTCTTTCGCGTGCGCCCAGTCAATGCCGCGACCCAGAAGCCCCGAGGCTATCTCGCCCTTTGTCTTCATCAAAACGGCGGAGTAGATAAGGTATCCTCCGGCGATAAAGATCAGCGCGTTCATCAAGACATCCATGTTATCCATTTATTCTACCTCGATTACTATAAAACACTGATTGAAAAAAACTATCACTTAGTATATTATATATCTCATGAAAGCGAAAGATTTAAAAATTCTGGTATGTGATGATTCTGTTCTTGCAAGAAAGAATCTGGCTACTAACCTCAAAAAATGCGGAATTGAAAATATTCTTCAGGTGTCTGACGGGCAGTCTGCGGTGGATACCTATAAGGCCGAGCATCCTGATATCATTTTTCTGGATGTGGTGATGCCGGTCAAGGACGGGATCACGGCGCTTAAGGATGTCATGACATTTGATCCTGATGCTATTGCTGTCATGGTATCTTCTGTGGGTACGCAGATGCATATCAGGGAAGCCGTCAAGACCGGAGCCAGAGATTTTCTTCAAAAACCCGCGACCCTGGAGCAGATCACTTCCATCGTTGAGAGAGTTTTAAGGGAGAAGAATTAAAAACTCCGCAACTGCATTTTTCATTTCATTTATCGCAATATGACCGTCGTGCCGGATATCGGCATGGCGGATTTCTTTAATTGCCTGCGGCTCAGGCATATCACAAAGCTTTTCAAGCTCGTCAATCATTTCAAGATCACTCTTGTCATTTTCTGCGGATCCCTTTATGGCACCTACTATGCTCCTTGCAAATTTATAGGGAGAAGCGGTCGAGGATATTATACGGGGCTGATCGGAGAGAGCGCTGTCTGTTTTAAATCTGTTTGCAACGAAAGAAGCGACAGCGGTATGGGTATCTATGAGATAACCGGTGTCGTCATATATTCTTTTTATTTCTGAAGCGGTATCGCTTTCAGAAGCGCACCCTGCGACAAAGTCACTTAACCCGTCCTTCATGGAATCTGTTATTGTATAGCTTCCCTTAGAAACAAGATCATCCATGAATTTTGCGGTTGCCCTGTCGTCACAGCCTGAAATGAAGTAGATCAGTCTTTCCAGATTGCTTGAGATAAGGATATCCATTGACGGGCTCATGGTGAGATGGAAGTCTCTGTTTCTGTCATATGTTCCTGTATTGAAAAAGTCGGTAAGGACATTATTCATATTTGAGGCACATATGAGCTTGTTTATGGGCACACCGATCTTTTTTGCTATATACGCGGCGAGAATATTGCCGAAATTGCCGGTCGGAACACATATGTTTACAGGATCGCCATCGGATATTTTTTCATTTGCGATCAGATTACAGTAGGCATATACATAGTAGACGATCTGGGGAACAAGACGACCTATATTTATCGAGTTTGCGCTTGAAAACTGAAAGCCTTTTGCTTCAATCTCCTCCTTAAAAGAGGGATCATTAAATATCTGCTTTACGCCCGTCTGACAGTCATCAAAATTCCCGTCAACACTAACAACCGATACATTGCCGCCCTTCTGGGTCACCATCTGAAGACGCTGTACATCTGAAACCCCTCCGTGCGGGTAAAATACCATGATCTTTGTATGGGGAACATCCGCAAAGCCCGCCATGGCCGCTTTGCCCGTATCTCCTGAGGTTGCGGTAAGGATCACGATATCCTTTGTAACGCCGTTCTTCTTTGCGGAAGCAGTCATAAGGTGGGGAAGGATCTGCAGGGCAAGATCCTTAAAGGCTATAGTAGGTCCGTGGTAAAGCTCCAGATAATAAGAGCCATCTGCATAGCTCATTGGCGCTATCTCCGGAACATCGAAATTATCACCATAGGCGTTTTCTATACATTCTCTAAGCTCAGCTTCCGTAAAGTCATCAAGAAAAAGTGACATTATTTCATAGGCCAGATCATTGTAGCTGAGTGTGGACAGTTGCTTCATGGAGCTTTTTATATGTGGGAAGCTTTCGGGAACAAACAATCCCCCGTCATCCGAGAGACCCTTTAATATGGCTTCAGATGCGGTGAGCTTTACGTTTTTATCTCTTGTGCTGTTGTATAGCATGGCGGCTGCTCCTTTGCGTTTTATAAAAAAAGCCCTTGTCAAAAGGGCTTTTCGGTTTAAGAAGTGGGCGCAACGGGGCTCGAACCCGTGACCTCCCGCGTGTGAGGCGGACGCTCTCCCAGCTGAGCTATACTCCCTGAAAACTGTACCCATTATACTCTTGCCTGCATTTTTGGTCAATCAGAACTGGAATATAATCAGGGTAATCATTTGATACTATGTAATGCCATGACAGGTATGTTGTATGTGAGGGAATTGGGAGCCGCTTTTAGCGAAGACGAAATCCACTTCCCGTAAGCACTTAGGTCAAGCGTTAAAAAATGCGAGATTTATCGAGCATTTTAGCTTGATCTTAGTGCGTCGAGGAAGTTAGTTCGGCTGAACGTTGGCTCTGACCGAGCATACAACATATCTGCCATGGCATGGACGGGATATAATCAATGAGGCATTGCACTGGAAGCATGATTTTTATTATGTTATTATTTCTGAAAGAATAATTGGCAGGAGGGGGATCATGGATTACAGTGAACTAGGCAGGCTTGCGAATGAAGCAAGAAAGAATTCATATTGTATTTATTCAAACTTTTCTGTAGGGGCTGCTCTACTGACCAAAGCGGGCAAGGTATATAATGGATGTAACATTGAAAACGCTTCATATCCTGCCGGGATATGCGCGGAACGCACGGCTTTTTGCAAAGCGGTTAGTGAGGGAGAGCGGGATTTTAAGGCAATCGCGATAGCGGGAGGCCCAGTGGGCGAAGCGCCTGATGACGCGTACCCTTGCGGGATCTGCCGGCAGTTTATGAATGAATTTACGGACGGAAATGAATTTGATGTCATAATAGTGCATAAGGATCTTGACTATAGCGTATACAAATTAAGCGAGCTTTTACCTTATTCTTTCGGGCCGGATCACTTGAATAAATAGGGTAATTATGTTAAGTTAAAGTATTGTTATGAAAAGAAAAAAGCATTTTGGAAGAAAGATAATAGCGATAATATTTACACTGCTGACATTTACTGCTTCCGCCAGCTTTTCAAGTACTGCCACCGCTACGGTGATGGATAATAACGTTATCCTTTTAAATGATGACGGTAAAAAAATCGCTGTAAATAAAGCCGATATTATCAAAGCCGATGAGTCTGCGGAGGATATTACAAAGGAAGATGTAGAGCTTGAGGATGATGACCTTGACAGGATAGCGGAGGAATCCCAGAAAGCGGCTGAGGACTTTAATAAAAGGAACGGGAGCTCGGATTCTGATTCAGGCATACTGATCGAGGATGAAAACGGTAACATGGTGAGTCCGAGCTTTGATGAAGACTGGTCCTTAATGCTTATAAACAAGGATCATCTGATCCCGGATGACTATACCTTTGAGCTTGCGACAATAACCGATTCGGTTAAATCTGATGTAAGATGCGCCGGAGCCCTCGTAGATATGATAAAGGGAGCGAAAAATGACGGAGTATACCTCTACGTCGCTTCACCTTTCAGGGATATGCAGAGACAGACTTATGTTTTTGACCGTAAAGTAAAATCGATCATGGCTGAAGGCTATGATTATGATGAGGCTTATGAGCTTGCAAGCGAAGTGGTCGCTATTCCCGGAACATCGGAGCATCAGGTAGGACTGGCGTTTGATCTGGTGACAGACGGATACTGGAAGCTGGATGAGGGCTTCGCCGATACGGAGGGCGGTAAATGGCTTGCTGAGAATGCCCCTGATTATGGGTTTATTCTAAGATATCCCAAAGGAAAGGAAGATATCACAAAGATAGAGTTTGAACCGTGGCACTACAGATATGTAGGGGTGAAAGCGGCGCAGGAGATGGAAAGACTGAATCTTACGTTGGAGGAGTATGATCAGATGATCGGACTGGTGGAATGAATAAATATACATTGCTGAAAAAGGACGGGAGAGCCAGACGGGGGCGTCTTGAAACGGTACATGGTACTGTAGAGACGCCTGTTTTTATGAATGTGGGTACAGTCGGCGCCATAAAAGGAGCCGTATCCACGGAGGATCTGGAAGCCATAGGCTGCCAGATAGAGCTTTCAAATACATATCATCTGCATGTGCGTACCGGAGATGAGACAATAAAAGAACTCGGCGGGCTTCATAAGTTTATGGTCTGGGACAGGCCAATACTTACTGATTCAGGCGGATTTCAGGTTTTCTCACTGGCGAAGCTCAGAAAGATTAAGGAAGAGGGCGTGACTTTCGCGTCGCATATAGACGGGCACAGGATCTTTATGGGACCGGAGGAGAGCATGCGCATTCAATCCAACCTGGGAAGCGATATCGCTATGGCCTTCGACGAATGTGTGGAAAACCCGGCGCCTTATGACTATGCCAAAGCCTCCTGTGAGCGTACGCTTCGCTGGTTGGTTCGCTGTAAGGCGGAGCATGATCGCTTGAACGCCTTACCGGATACCATCAATCCCGGACAGATGCTCTTCGGCATCAATCAGGGCGCGACTTATGCGGATCTTCGCATCTGGCACATGCAGCAGATTGCGAAGATCGAATGCGATGGATATGCGATCGGCGGGCTTGCTGTGGGGGAACCGACGGAGATAATGTACAGCATCATTGAGGCGGTGGAGCCTTATATGCCGAAGGATAAGCCTCGTTATCTGATGGGGGTCGGAACGCCGTCGAATATCATCGAAGG
>JAFUWM010000185.1 GCA_017483425.1 Lachnospiraceae bacterium
CATGGAAAACTGAATAAAAAAACCTACTCACTGATATTTTACCATTTTGAGCCAATAATAACAAATAAAATTTATTTCCCTGCTAGCTCAACCATACCCATCTGCGAGTGTATCAGGAAGATGACTTCTGCACCATCACCTATTGCCGGAGCAGGCTGACGAGGGATAAAAACCGTATATCCCATATCCTTAAGCCTTGCCTCTTCGCTTTCCAGATTCTCTGTCTCATAGCAGATGTGATAGGGAGCGTTTCCGAATTTCTTTAGCAATGGATAAACATCAGAGGTTTTATGCGGACACACAAGCTCGATCCTGTAACCATCCTTCAACAGAAAGGCAATATCCGCATCCCTGTATCCGTCAGGTAACGGCTCTTTTTCCAGAGTATATCCAAGCTCCCGAAACTTATCCAGAGCCTTATCCATCTTCCTCACAAGATATCCCACATGATGGATCTTCATAATGATCTCATCCTTTACCGAAATAATTGAATCCAAGCATCGTGATATCATCAAACTGCGGGGCATCACCGACAAATTCGTCTATTGACGCCTTTACGTTTGCGAGCATCTCTTTTGCGTCCGCGTTTGGATTTTTATTGAGTGCTTCAAGCATCCGGTCAGTGCCGTATAATTCATCCTGGGCATTCGTAGCCTCGGCGACCCCGTCCGTATAGACAAAGAGCGTGTCTCCCGGATTAAGCTCGAAATCATGCTGCTTGAAAGGTATGCCCTCCATAGTGGCAACGGCGGGTGAATGTCTGTATACTACAAGCTCAAACTCTCCGTCTTTTCTCCTTACCACGGGATGCTCATGCCCGGCGTTTGCCGCCACGCCTTTTCCCGTCGATATCTGTAATATGCCAAACCAAACCGTGACGAAAAGCTCGGCTTCATTTCCCTCACAGAGCTGGTCGTTCGCGTATGACAAAACCTCCGACGGAGATCCTCCAAGCAGCGCCCTGTTTTTTATAAGCGTCTTTGCAATGACCATAAACAGAGCCGCGGGTACGCCCTTGCCCGACACATCCGCCATGACAAGCCCTATATGATCATCATCGATAAGGAAGAAATCATAAAAGTCTCCTCCGACCTCCTTAGCCGGTGTCATAGTGGCATATATGTCAAACTCGCCTCTCTCGGGGAATGGAGGGAATATCCTCGGCAGCATGTCCGCCTGTATCTGGGTTGCGACATTAAGCTCGGCTCCAATCCTTTCCTTCTCGGCCGTGACTTTTTGAAGGTTGGTCATGTAATCCTTAAGTTCTCCGATCATGTCGGCAAAATGCTCAGACAGATTCTTTATCTCGTCGTTTCCGCTGTCACCCTTCCTGATCTCTTCGGCGATCGCCTCGTCCTTCTCTTCAGTGTATCTGACCACGTTCTTCTCAAGCCCTATGATGCGCATAAGGAAATTCTTACGTATGATGATGACCATGATGATGATGCCTATAAGCAGCACAAGGACGGATCCGCCCAGAAGCCCTGCCACAGCGACCAGTATGGAATCATTGACCTTGTCAACGCTTATATCAGCGCATACAAGTCCTATCTCCTCGCCGTTTATATAGACCGGTGAATAGTACGCGAATGTATGCCCGTACTCATTGTCAAAGACGTCAAATCCCGACGGGTTTTTGCCCGTATTCCAGGCTTCCCACATCATCACGTATTCACTGGGATCCTCCTCCACTGTGTCACCCAGTGATATGTAGGTTCTGCCGTCAACTACCTTTTCCTCCCGCACCGCGTCTATCATATAGCACATATACGGCTCCGTCGTAGGATATATGAAATACGTGTATTTGAGCCCGAATTCATCCCTTGCCTTTTCAAAAACAGACAGCCAGTATTTAAACATATACTCCGCGCACTCAAGCTTTATATCCTCGTCAAGCTCGTCAAAGGTAATATCCACCCCGTACATCTTTCCCGGATATCTCTCGGAAAAGTGAAGGTAAAACTCCTGCTCGTCCAGATAATAATCGCCGGCATAGTCTATCGGGATAAGCATCTCATCACTGTGTTCTTCATAGTATTGCTTCAGCTTGTAGAAATCCTCACCCTCGTTTTCTATGCTTGCGCTCAGATAGTTCGTCAGATTTCTGATATTGTTCTCGCACTCGGCCTGATACGATCTTGTCTGGTTCATATAGGTGAAAGCAGCGCTTACGATGAGTGTTGCCAGCGCATATACGGAAAACATGATCACAAATTTTTTTATGATGCTTCCCCTCTTACTGTTCTTTTTCATAAATCAATAACTCCTTTATATATCAATCAAATGACAGTATATCTCAAATAATTTCTCATGAAAAGTCAGTCCCATCCTGTACAGTTCCTCAAAGCAGACTGTTTATGATCCTCGCGATCCGATCCCTGTATTTGGACAGAAAAACAAGATGATCGTCAGGGCTTCCCTGGATCACATAACCCCGGCTGCCTCCTCTGGTATGTTCCGCCCATTTTTCACTCTCTTTTTCAGAAAGCTCCGCAGTCCCGGTGCCGTCTTCATCTGACAGTGAAACGCTGTATATTCCGGTATTCGTTTTCCCTTCAGGCATAAAATTATGAAGCACATTTACGGAATATACAAGATAGGTTTCATATATCCCGCGAAGCAGGGTTTTCTCACTGTCGTTACCCCAAAGCTCCCTTAAATAACCTCTGAAAAATTCCTCCTCTGAGCTATGCGCTCTCCGGGTCATATATTCACCGACCGATCCCATGCTCCGCCCCGTGAATATTGCAGCCGCTGCCTTAAGCCTTGCAGCCCTGTCCGAATCTTTAGGATCTTCAATGCCGTCCGCATCGGGCGCCTCCGATTCGAGCATAATCAAATGCCCCACCCTGTGTCCTGCTTCCTCAAGCTTCTTTGCTATGATAAATGCGGAGATCCCTCCCTGTGAATATCCGATAAGGATATCTCCGTCCCTGAAGACACCCTTGATCTTCCTGTAATGATCATCGACCGTCTCCTGCCACAGATCCTTGTCACCGGGGTCATATGCTTTAAGCTCTTCGAACGTCATGCCCGAAAGCTTACGATACTTACTGTCTGTAAGCCCGTATACCCTGCCTTTATATCCAAGCTCTTTTATAAGCGGCATATAGCAAAGTGACATGCCGCCCGAGGGAGGCAGACAAAAAATTGACGCGTATTCACCGCTTCCGTCCTGAAGCCGCATCAGGCCGCCCTCATTGTCCTGCCGATCCCTGAAGTCACCCATCATAACGCCTGCAAGAAGAGCGGGTGTAGGCTTTGCAGTAACATCCTCTATGCCTATGCCATAAACTCCAAGCGCTGATATCAGCTTCATAAGGTCTATGGAGCTTGCCCCGAGCTCAAAGAAGGAATCATTTCTTCCTACACTTTCAACGCCAAGGATTTTGGAATAAAGTCCCGCGACCAGCTCTTCATAATACCCCTCCGGAGGTATGTATGCTTCTTTTATATCAGCTATACTTAACGAAAGCTTTCTCTCATCCACCTTTCCGCTCGCATTAAGCGGTATCTCATCCACCTGTGATACGACTCTCGGTATCATATATGCCGGAAGATATGCTGACAGATGCGCTTTTACGCCTTCCGTGTCGATCTTTTCCTTTGACGTGACAAATGCCGCTATATAAGGCTCCGCCCCGTGGGTATGTATTGCAGTGACAGCCGTCTGTTCTATCCCCTCATATTCCCTGATACGGCTTTCTATCTCTCCCGTCTCTATACGAAAGCCCCGGATCTTTATCTGTCCGTCTTTTCTGCCTATATACCTTATCTCCCCGTTTGCGTCAAGAAAACCTGTGTCTCCCGTGCGGTACATGCGCCCCTCACCAAAAGGTTCCTTTACAAAGGACTTCGCCGTAAGATCAGGGTCATTGTGATAGCCTCTTGCAAGGGAATTCCCTCCTATGCAGATCTCGCCCGTTTGTCCCATGCCGCATGGCTTATCGCCCTGCAGTATATATATTCTTCTGTTTGCATAAGGCCTTCCTATCGGTATCGTGTCGGTATCTTCGTCCCGGTCATATCGGTGAACCACCGCGTTGACGCAGGCTTCCGTCGGTCCGTAATCATTTACCAGCATATCGGTATGACCGCTCCATCTGTCAAAAACCGAAAGGAGGGCGGTATCACCTCCCACGCAGACCATCTTCATCCTGCCGAATTCCTCAGGCGAAAGCGCCTGCATAAGCGCGTTTGTCGCAATGATCACGTCTGCCTTGTGCTGTCTGCAGTATGCCGCGATATCCCCGGCGCTTATCATCTTCTCCTTCGGTATGAGGCACACGCATCCACCGCATGCAAGCGTCACGAATATTTCCTGCACGGATGCGTCAAAAACCTGATTCGCAAGCTGGAGGACGATCCCGTCGAAGCATCCGTAATACTTTTTATTTGAAAAGATCATACCTGACAATGCTGCATGCTCTATCTCTACCCCTTTCGGAACCCCTGACGTTCCCGAGGTATATATCATATAGGCCACCCTGCTACGGATATCATCCGGTAATACGGGCAGTTTTACGGGATCGGGACTCTTACATACTTCCAAAACATCTATTGTCCTTACTCCCCGCTTTTTAAATATCTCTGTCCGTTCCGCCGAGCTGTCGTCTCCATAGTAAAGTACCGCTTCAGGAGCGCAGTCTCCTATGATATGGTCGATCCTTTCATCGGGATAATCAGGATCTATCGGGACATATGCCGCTCCTGAGAGCATAACCGCCGTCATGGCGACCACCGCCTCGATCCTTCTTCCCGTCATAACGGCTATAAACCTCTCGTCACCGCACCCGAGTTCATTTGAAACTGTCGCTGCCATATTTATCAGTGACCCATAGTCAAGGCTTTTATCATCAAGCATAAGCGCCGTTTTACCGGTATGCTTTTTTGCGTTTTCAAGCAGTATTTCGGGGAAGGTGAGTTTGGGAAATTCCTCCGTCTGCCACTGCATAAGCTCCGGCAGATTCTTCTTTTCATCATCCGTTATCCTGTCAAGCTCTTTTACCCTGACCGCCTCGTCTCCAACAATCTGTGAAGCAAGATATGACATCCTCTGAAGCAGTTTTTTAATATAGCTTTCGTCATACAGTGAAGCCTCGTACTGGATCTCGATAAAAAAGCCTTCTCTCTCCTCGATACTGACAGATATCGGATAATCGACCTCCTCATGCTGAAGCTCCACGGTATGATCACTGATGTCATCCGCCTCGTCAGGATAATTCTCATATACAAATATCGTCCTGATAAGGCCGGTTATGCTTTCACCGTCCGCCTTTATCTCGCTGAGCGCGGTATCCTCATACGGCTGCAGCGCGATACGGTCTTCCTGACGCTGTCTCATGATATCCCTTACACGGCTTTCAGGTTCCGCTTTTACCCTTACGGGGACAGTGTTTATAAACATGCCCACTGCTTCCTCTATGCCCTTTATTCCCCTGCTTCTCCCTGAAACGACCTCGCCGAATACAATATCCCTCTCATCATTTTCAAACCCGATAAGAAGTCCCCACAGCACGCTGAAAAAGCTGCCCGCAGTTATCCTGTTTGCCGCGGTATACTCCCGTATCCTGCTTCCAAGCTCCGCGGCAAGCTCATATCTTGCATAGGAAGCCCCCTGTCTGTCTTTTGCTTTTGGCGGTACAGGATCCATGCCGGTTCCCGATCTTACCCCCTGTAGGTATGTCCGCCATTTTTCGAGCGCCTCCCCGCGGGAGGTTCCGTCATACAGTCTCAGATAATCACTGTAGGAACATCCGGCTGATGCTTCTGATGATACTGAAGCCTTTAACTCCTCGTAATCACTGCCTCCCTTAAGCTCCCTGTAATAGCGCATAAGCGCGGATATCATTATCGGGAAGCTCCAGCCGTCTGCTATGCAATGATGCATCGTAAGAAGTATTTCATTTTTGTCTCCGGCTTCCGTGTCCTTATTAAAGGTAACCCTGAAAGGAGCATCTTTTGTCAGGTCAAAGCCGAGCTCCAGATCCTCCTTTGCTATCTGCCCTGTAGTCTTTTTTGACACTTCCCTGTAATCAGGTTCCGTGCTTTCCCATCCGGGTATAACCTGCCACGGCTCTGAAAAGCCCTTGTATAAGAATCGTATCCTTAGCGCGTCATAGCGTATATGAAGAAGCTTAAGCGCCTTTATGAATGAGTCCCTGTCCCATCCGCCATCTATCGTAAGCCTATCCTGCAGCACATACGCTCCGGTGCCGGGATCTGATATATATCGGTAAAACATACCTTGCTGAAGGGGCGTCAGCACGCTTACGGCATCCAGTGTCTCAGGATCATACTTACCTGTAAGCTCTTTCCATTCATCTGTATCCATAACGCCCCCGACACAAATGTCGCCGGGGCTGTAAAGCCTCTCCGCGGGATTTAATGATTCAGCAGCATCCTGTAGTCGCTTAATAAACGCAGTGAGCAGTCTTTTGATGCTTTCTTTGTCAAACGCCCTGTCATGGCAGCATTCTATACGCAGTCTTGAATCGATTACCTTTATATTGAAAGAGATGGTTCCGGGATCACCATTAAGTTCATTTATCTCCCGTCCCGATGGTTCATCGCATCTGAATATCCCGCTGCCACCGTCCGTCTCCTCTTCTCCCAGATAATTAAAAATCATGCCCTGTATGTCATTCAGGTCATCGTATAACAGACCGTAGCCTATACCTGCGTTTGGAACGGATGTAAGAAGCTCCTTTAAGATCTCCGCCTGTCCGTCATATGTCGGGGCTACGGGTATTGCCAGAGGATAGACCGAGGTAAACCATCCGACTGTCCTTTCAGTGGATATATCGTCTCCGATATTTCCCCTTCCGTGACCCTCAAGCTGCACTATCACGAACCCGGCACGATTTACGTCATTAAGGCTCAGTATGAGCGTCGCAAGGATCAAAACATCCGGGCGGGAATGATACCGCCCCGCAGAGATATCAAGCAGCTTCCACGTGGTCTGACTGTCGATCTCCTCAGTTATATATCCGAATCCCCGTGAAGCCTTTTTATCCGCACGCTTAAATCCGTCAAGCCATGTTCTGTATCCGTCAAGGTTCGTATCTATATCATTGTGTATCTTCTCCCAGTACCTCTTCTCCTTATAAAAAGCCGCAGAGTCCTTATATGCCCAAAGCCTTTCGGACCATTCCCCGAATGAAACCGTCCGGGCCAGGGAGAGCTTTTCTCCGGGTTTATCATACAGATCATTTAAATCCTTTATAATGATGTCCCATGATACCTCGTCAACGGAATAATGATGTATGGCTATGAAAAGCCTGTCACACTCATTATCGGTAAACAGCGCTGTCTTTATGACTACTCCACTTCCAGGATCCATCCGCGACTGAAGGTCATCCATTATCTTTATGCGTTCAGCATCTGTCCTGCCTTCATATACAGGGATCTCAAAGGCCGGGAAAGCGTCAGGCTCAAGGATCTCCATACTGTCACCCGATACCTTAAACCTTAGCATGCCATGGGTTTTTATGAGCCCTTCAAAAGCTATCTTAAGCCTTTCTTTATCCGCGGACTTATCAAACTTAAGTATCACGGACTGGTTATAATGCTCCGGGACGGGCATATCCGCTTTTTTATAAAGCTTCATTACGGGGGTCGGCCTGATATGCCTGTATTCCCTGTAATCTGCTGTCTTTTCTTTTTGTATGAGCGCGGCAAGACGCCTTATAGTCCTCACCTTCAGAAGAGATGCCGTATCCACCCGGTATCCCATATCCTTAAGCCTTGATATGATGCGGATCGCCTTTATGGAGTCCCCTCCGAGAGCCAGATAATCATCGGTCACTCCTATCCTGCTTATTTTTAATACCTCCGAAAAAACCTTGCAGCAATCGGCTTCTTCCCTGGTCGCGGGAGGCACATACTCCCCGGCATCCTCAAATACAGGCGCAGGAAGAGCCCGTTTATCAAGCTTTCCGTTTATCGTAAGAGGAAGCTCGTCAAGCGGTATGAGCGCGCCCGGAACCATGTATGCCGGAAGCTTCTTTTCAAGCTCAACCCTTATTTTTTTCGTATCGGTATATGGTGTTTCGGGTACGAAATACCCGCAAAGCTGCTGTCCCGCTCCGCTTCTCCTTATGACTACGGCAGCGTTTTTTACGCCGTTTGCTGATCGCAGCGCCGTCTCTATCTCTCCAAGCTCGATCCTGTATCCCCTGAGCTTTACCTGATCATCCATGCGTTCCATGAACTCTATATTGCCGTCAGGAAGGAAACGGGCGATATCGCCGCTCCTGTACATCCTGCCCTCGCCAAAGGGGTCGCTTATAAATTTCTCAGCCGTTAGTTCCTGCCTCTTATGATAGCCCCGTGACACCTGCGCGCCCGCTATGCAGAGCTCTCCCGGCACACAGACCCCGCTCAGACTGTTCCCCTCCAGTATGTATATGCGTGTACCGGGTATTGCCTTACCTATGGGCACATTCTCCTTGTCCGAATACGACAGATCCTGCAGCACACCTTTATCTGCGAATAGAAAGCTTGACGCATTCACAGTGGTTTCGGTAGGCCCGTACGTGTTGAATACAGTCCGTCCCCTGCTCCATGCTCCAAGGAGGCTCCTGTCAGGCG
>JAFUWM010000186.1 GCA_017483425.1 Lachnospiraceae bacterium
AGCGTCAAGGTGGGCGAAGGTCGTGGCGGGAGCCGGATCGGTAAGGTCATCTGCCGGCACATATACAGCCTGAACAGATGTGATCGAGCCGTTCTTTGTGGACGCGATCCTCTCCTCCAGAGCTCCCAGATCCGTCGCGAGTGTCGGCTGGTATCCCACGGCTGAGGGCATAAGTCCGAGCAGAGCTGATACCTCTGAGCCCGCCTGTATGAACCTGAATATATTATCAATGAATAAAAGTACGTCTTTATTTTCCACATCACGGAAATACTCTGCCATGGTAAGACCGGTCTCCGCGACCCTCATCCTGGCTCCGGGAGACTCGTTCATCTGACCGAAGACGAGCGCCGTTTTCTTTATTACTCCGCTCTCTGTCATCTCGCTCCAGAGGTCATTACCCTCTCTGGATCTCTCTCCGACACCGGTAAATATAGAATATCCGCCGTGCTCTGTCGCGATATTTCTGATAAGCTCCTGTATGAGCACGGTCTTTCCTACTCCGGCTCCTCCAAAGAGTCCTATCTTACCTCCTTTTGCGTAAGGGGCAATAAGGTCTATGACCTTTATCCCCGTCTCGAGTATCTCCTGTACCGGGGACTGATCGGAAAATTCCGGGGGTCGTCTGTGGATCGACCAACGCTCCGCCTTATCAAGCTCATCTGTAGGCAGTCCATCTATGGCATCACCCGTAACATTAAAAAGCCTTCCGAGTCCTGCTTCTCCGACAGGCACCGTGATAGGCGCTCCGGTAGCCTCCACCTCTGTTCCCTTTGAAAGTCCTTCCGACGCGGCGAGCATTATACAGCGCACGGTATCCGCCGCTATATGCTGGCGGACCTCCATGGTACATTTCGTACCGTGATTGTCCACGATCAGAGCATCCGATATTCGGGGAAGCTTTTCGTCCTTAAATTTTACATCTACGACAGGCCCCATGACCTGTGAAATACGACCCTTCATTTTGCCTCCTGATATCTTTATACGCCGCTAAGCGCCTCCGCTCCGGCAGAGACTTCGGTTATCTCCTGCGTGATGACCCCCTGACGGGCACGGTTATACTGCACATTCAGATCCTTAATCATGGTCGACGCCGCGTCCGACGCCGTCTGCATCGCGAGCATCCTGGAATTCTGCTCCGCGCAGAAGCTCTCTATGAGGGCACTGTATATATACCCGTTCATATAGTTGGGAACCACTGCCCTTATCACCTCGTCCGGTGACGGTGAAAAGATGAATTCCTCATTATATACATCCTTCGGAACATCCCTGCTGAGATCCACATCAAGGGAAGATTTGACCGGGAGCAGCTGCCTTACCCTGACCTCTGCTTCCATAGCCGATTTCATCGCGGTATATATGATGCGCAGGTCATCTATCTCTCCGTCCCTGAAAAGCTGCAGCAGGTAGCTTCGTATCATTCTCGCGAGATGATGAGTGGGATCCCCTGACGAGAACTCAAAATCTTCATCTATTGCTATGTTGTGATTCCTGAAATATCTGCGGCCTGTATCACCTACCACAAATATCCTCGCTTTGCCTCCGTCCTCCGCCATAAGCCTGTCGGCTTCACGGTGTATGTTTTGATTATATGCGCCGGCAAGCCCTTTGTCCCCGGTTATCATGAGATAGCCGTGTACCTGCTCTTCCTTTGGCTTATCTGATACCCTCAGATACGGATGATCCGACTCCGGCAGATGACGCAGGAGCCTTTCCATCAGATTCTTCAGTGCAGCGAAATATACGGCGTTATTGTCCCGGTTTTCCTTCGCGTGCCGAAGCTTCGTGGTCGCTATCATGTACATCGCGCCGGTTATCTTCTGGGTTCCCTGTATGCTGTTTATCCGATCCCTTATCTCCTTAAGCTGAGCCATAGCAGCTTTTAACCTGCTTCTTCCTTATAAGCTTCCGCAGCTTCCGCTATCCTCTCCACAAGCTCATCGGACAATACCTTGGTTTTTTCAAGCTCGTCCACGATGTCCTTGTGCTCGAATACTATATGGTCGATCAGGCCTTTCTGGAATTCCTTGACCTTATCCGTCTCGATACCCGAGAATATCTTTTTCCCGGCGGCAACGAGCGTGATGACCTGCTCTGTCATGGAAAGCGGCGCCGCTCCGGGCTGCTTTAGTACTTCCATTAGCGCGCGGCCGTTTGTAAGCTGCGCCTGAGTCGCATCATCAAGGTCTGCCGAGAACTGTGTGAAGACCTCCATCTCCCTGTACTGCGCGAGATCTATACGGAAAGATCCGGTTGCCTTTTTCATTGCCTTGGTCTGAGCCGCTCCGCCGACACGGGACACGGACAGTCCTACGTTTACCGCAGGTCTTTGCCCCTCCGCAAAGAGATCACTTTCAAGGAATATCTGCCCGTCGGTAATGGATATCACGTTCGTGGGAATATAAGCGGACACATCTCCCGCCTGAGTCTCGATTATCGGAAGCGCCGTAATAGAGCCTCCGCCAAGCTCCGCCGATAATCTGCTGGATCGCTCCAGAAGCCTTGAATGCAGGTAGAAAACGTCTCCGGGGTAAGCCTCCCTGCCCGGCGGACGTCTAAGCAGAAGCGATATCTCCCTGTATGCCACTGCGTGCTTCGAGAGATCATCATATACTATGAGCACATCCTTACCCTTGTGCATGAAATATTCAGCCATAGCCGTTGCAGAATATGGCGCGAGATACTGCAGGGGCGCGGGATCGGACGCAAAGGAGCCTACGACTATCGTATAGTCCATCGCTCCGTGCTTCCTTAAGTTCTGTGTAAGCGCGGCTACAGTTGACGCCTTCTGTCCTATAGATACATAGATGCAGATGACATCCTTGCCTTTCTGATTGATTATCGTATCGGTAGCGATCGTGGTCTTTCCTGTCTGCCTGTCACCGATTATCAGCTCCCTCTGGCCTCTGCCTATGGGGAACATGCTGTCTATAGCGAGTATGCCCGTCTCCATGGGAGTGTTTACAGGCTGTCTGTCTATGATGCCGGGCGCAGGCGATTCCACGGGAAGCTTGTCCTCTGTTTCCAAAGATCCCAGATCGTCAATGGGATCCCCGAGTGCGTTCACGACCCTCCCGAGCATAGCGTCACCTACAGGTACGCCCGCTGCCGCTCCGGTGCGGACTGCTTTCTCTCCCTCAAATACCTCATCATCCGAACAAAGCAGGATACATCCGATATGGTCCTCTCTGAGATCGAGCACCATGCCCCTGACTCCGCTCTCAAATATGACTATCTCTCCGTATTCCACGTGTGAGAGCCCCTCTATGCGGGCTATGCCGTCGCCGCAGTATACGACGTATCCCGTCTCGTAGCCTCTTGCCTCGAAGCTGTGGGCATCCGCCGCATTCTTTATGACGGAAATGATATCCCTGCCCTCGGGATAAGCCGCAAGCTCTTTCTCGGCTTCAAGCCGTATCTCCCTTGCCCTTCCTTTTAAGCTCCAGTCATATTCGTCCTCGCCGACATGGAGAATAAAACCCCCGAGCAGGCCGGCGTCTTTTATAAGCTCAAGCTCTATATTTTCTTTTGGGATATCGTATTCAGATGCTATGAAAGCTTTAAACCTGTCCGCCTGCGCGCTGTTTGGCGGCATGACAAATCTAAGCTTTGCTTTAAGCGTATTTTCGCTCATCATTTGTTACCCGTACCCTTGCCGGTAGCCTGCGCAAGAAATTTATCATAAAGCTCGCTGTTTGCTTCCTCGGTGATAGCCTGTCCCGCAAGCCTTGATGCCACATCGAACACAAGCTCCTCGACCTTTTTGTCGTGATCTATCTCTGCCACACTCCTTATGCGGGAAGCCTCATCCCGAGCGGTCTTTACTATATCCTCCGCATCCGAGTTTGCCTTATCGATAATGGATGTCTTCCTGTCGTCAGCTTCCTTTATCGCTTTATCCATAAGCTGTGACTTCTCTTTTTCAAATTCAGCGACCTGCATCTGGTATTCCCGCCTGCTGGTCTGGGCTTCCTTGGTCACCTTGTCCGCCGTCGCATAGGAATCACGTATCTCCGCCTGCCGCTTGGCTATGATATCGTTGACCCTGCCAAAGAGAAA
>JAFUWM010000187.1 GCA_017483425.1 Lachnospiraceae bacterium
CCCTCGTCCGGCACGCTGAAATCAAGGTCAGGATTTTCCCTCTGCGCATATATGACTTCTCCGGAATAAGTGACGGCCATCGCTGCCTCCCCGCCTATCATCTTGTCCCTTGCCTGATCAATGACATAAGCCTGTACAAGCGGCTTCTGAGCGATCAGATCCTCCGCTGCAAGCTCCAGCTCTTCGGGGTCGGTGGTATTTATCGAGAATCCTTTTCTTGCCAGAGGCACCATAAACGCATCCCTTATAGAATCCTGCATGAGTATCTGCCCCGCATATTTTTCATCCCAGAGGATATCCCAGCTGTTCACAGGTTCTTCTACCAGTTTTTTATTATAGAGGATGCCTACGGTTCCCCAGAAGTAGGGCACCGAGTATTTATTATCAGGATCAAAGGCTCTTGAGGCTTCCAGATACTGCTCTCCTATGTTTTTCCTGTTTGGGATAGCATCCAGATCAAGCTCCTGCAGCATGTCCGAGTTTATCATCTTTGCTATCATGTAGTCCGAGGGGCAGATGACATCATACGCCCCATCATCCTGCACCATCTTGGCATACATTATCTCCAACGTCTCAAACTCGTCATACACGACCTCTATCCCTGTCTCCGCTTCAAACATCTCTACGACCTCGGGATCCATGTACTCACCCGCGTTATATACGAAAAGCTGGTTGTTCTTTCTAGCGAATACTCCGCCGAAATACATCGCAAGCAGTACAATAAATACTGATACCGCCGCGACCGCTGCAGCCTGTCCACGGCTTATCCTTCTCTCTGCTTTGTACAGGGACTTTTCCCTGGTTAGACCATTCTGTTTCTGTCTGACCCATGAGGATGCTGCCAGCAGTATGATCACAACAACGAATATGATCGAGGACAGCGCGTAGATCTCCGGCTGTATGCCCCTTTTTACCTCGTTGTATATCTTGGTCGAGAGCGTGTCAAAGCCTGAACCCTTGGTGAAATATGTAATGATGAAATCGTCTATCGACATCGTAAACGCCATAAGCGCTCCCGAAAGCACGGCAGGAGCGAGGTCGGGGAGCACACTCTTCCTGAAAGCGTAGAACGGCTCCGCGCCGAGATCCAGTGCCGCCTCATAAATATTCGGGTTAATGGTCCTTAAGGCCGGCATCACTGCAAGCATGACATAGGGGATATTAAAGGTGATATGCGCTATCAGCACTGTCACAAAGCCTGTCTCAAAATGCAGCACCTTGAAGAGAAGCATGAGAGATATGCCCGTTACAATATCCGCATTTATCATGGGGATATTGGTAACGCCCATGATCACCGTCCTGCTGCGCCTCTTAAGCCCCATTATGCCTACACAGGTAATGGTTCCTATAATCGTAGCTGCGATCGTCGAGACAAGCGCTATTATCAGAGTATTTGCAAGCGCGTTCAGAATCTTGTCGTCATTTATCAGGTTTACGTACCATTTGAAGGTGAAGCCTCCCCATCTTGCCCTGGATTTGCTGCTGTTAAAGGACAGCACGATGAGTGTTATGATCGGGGCGTACATAAAGAGCAATATGATCCACATATAGATCTTTTCTATTCTGGATCTCATTCCGACACCCCTTCCTTGCGGGCACCCGGCAGTCTCTTTTTGTCCTGCGACTCTCCGCTGTCAGTCAGGGCCGAGATCACCATGTTTATCACTATGAAAAACATGAGGACAATGGAAAGCCCTGCTCCCAGATTCCAGTCATACGAGAGCGTGAATTCCTGCTCAATGACGTTTCCTATCAGCAGTATCTTGGAGCCTCCGAGCATCGTGGATATGGCAAAGGTTGTGAGTGCCGGTATGAACACCATGGTCACACCCGATATGATGCCCGGCACCGAAAGCGGCAGCGTTATCTTAAAGAAGGTCTGTACCGTATCCGCTCCCAGA
>JAFUWM010000188.1 GCA_017483425.1 Lachnospiraceae bacterium
ATGAAACAAGGAAAGAAGTATTCAGCTTTGAGGGACCGGGAGTGCTTCAGGCTCAGTATAATACGGACGCTTCCATAGAGACATTCGCAAAGACCTGCTATGAGTATGCTCTTTCAACCAGGCAGGATCTCTGGTTTGCGTCTAAGGATACTATATCAAAGAAATATGACGGACAGTTCAGGGATATATTCCAGGAGATGTACGATAAGGAGTACAAGGACAAGTTTGAGGAGGCCGGAATCACTTATTTCTACACACTTATAGATGATGCGGTCGCCCGTGTCATGAAGTCCGAGGGCGGCTTTATCTGGGCATGCAAGAATTATGACGGCGACGTGATGAGCGATATGGTGAGCTCAGCCTGCGGTTCGCTTGCGCTCATGACATCCGTACTCGTATCACCCAAAGGGGTCTATGAATACGAGGCGGCTCACGGGACGGTGCAGAGGCATTATTATAAGCATCTTAAAGGCGAGGAGACATCCACCAACCCTGTTGCGACTATATTTGCATGGTCCGGAGCCTTAAGAAAGAGGGGAGAGTTTGACAAGCTTACCGAGCTTTGTGACTTCGCTGACAAGCTGGAGAAAGCAACTCTTGATACTATAGAGTCGGGATATATGACAAAGGATCTTGTGAACCTTACAACCCTTGATGATATCCACGTATGCAATACAGAGGAGTTTATCAAAAAGATCAGGGGTAATCTGGAAGCACTTGTAAAAAGTTGTAATAAGTTGTAAGATAAAATCAGAGTTGTAATAACTTGTAACAAGTAGTAAAAAACTGTGATACAAGCAAGGGATTTTATTTATGAAGAATAATCCATTCAGCCTTGATTTTGGGGCACAGCCTAATTTGTTTATCCCCAGATATACTGAGCAGAGCAAAATTGTCGAAACATTTTGCGCGGAACATCCTTCATCGCATATGTTTCTCATTACAGGTGCCAGGGGAACCGGAAAGACTGTCCTTATGACTTCGATCTCACATGAGATCAGAGACAAAAGAGGGTGGATATATATAGATCTTAATCCCGAAACGGATATGCTTAATTCTATGGCGTCTCAGATTTATCAAAGCTCAAAAAAAAGATATCCTAAGCTTAAGTTTGAAATTTCGATAAAAGGTATAGGGGTATCACTTGAGCGTGACATCAAATATAGTGACATACAAACTGATCTGGACTCTATGATAAAAACGCTTGACAAACACAATGTCAAGTTGCTGGTAACAGTTGATGAGGCTAATAACTCAAATTCTGTACGTGTATTTGCAAATTATTATCAGCATTGCCTTAGAGAGAAAATGCCGTTATTTGTGGTGATGACAGGGCTGTATAAAAATATAAGAGCTCTGCAGAATAACCGTTCCCAAACTTTTCTGAAAAGAGCTCCGCATATTGATCTTACTCCCTTAAATCTCAAAAGGATAGGGCAGAAGTATATGGAGGTATTTAAGCTGAATGCAGATGACGCAAATGAAATGGCAAAATTAACGGGTGGTTATTCCTATGCATTTCAGATTCTGGGATATCTTGTATATGAATCAGGTAAAACTAAGCCGGATAATACAACCATTGAGGAATACCGACTGAATCTTGAGGAGTGTTCATATGATAAAATATGGGAAGAACTCTCTGCTTCGGAACGAAGAGTCACTGCTGCAATTGCACAGGCGAAAGATAATGCTACTGTAAAAGAAGTACGTGAAGCTCTCAATATGGACTCCAATAATTTCTCATCATACCAGAATGTATTAATAAAGAGTGGTTTGCTGTCTCCTGTATCGGCGTACGGACATATTAATTTCTGCCTGCCATATTTTAAGGGATATGTGTTGCAGCAGTCCATATAGCCTTATTCATTGAGCTTTTCCCATTCCTCGTAGAGACTGTTTAGTTTATCTGCAAGCTCACCGGCTTCGTTTGAGAGTTCGGTGAGCTTTTCTACGTCCGTTGCTATAGCGGGATCTGACATCAGATTCTCAATCTCAGTATTTCTACACTCTGTTGCTTCTATATCCGCTTCGATCTTTTTGATGCGGTTTTCTTTTTTTCTTTTTTCCGCTTCGGCGGCTTTTTGCTCCTGCCATGAAAGCTTGTTTTCGGTTACGGCTTTGCTCTGCTCTGAAGATGTGGATCCACCCGCTGCTATGTCCAAACGATCCTTTTTCTTTTCGAGATAGTAGTCGTAGTTTCCGAGATACCCGGTAAATGAGCGGTTTTCAAGCTCCAATATCCTCGTCGCGGTTCGGTTTATGAAATATCTGTCGTGTGAAACATAAAGCAGAGTACCCTCGTACTCGTTGAGCGCATTCTCGAGTATTTCTTTTGATGTTGCGTCCAGATGGTTTGTAGGCTCGTCAAGTATCAGGAAATTTGCTTTTGAAAGCATCAGCTGTGCGAGAGAGAGCCTTCCCCTTTCTCCGCCTGAAAGAGCCGAGACCTGCTTAAATACATCATCTCCGTAAAAAAGAAATGCGGCAAGGGTATTTCTGATCCTTGTATTATCCATTTCAGGGTATTCGTCTGATATCTCCTGAAACAGTGTCTTATCCGCATGGAGAACCTGATGCTCCTGATCGTAGTATCCGATCCTTACGTTTGTACCGAGCCTGAAAGAGCCGGAATCAGCCCTCTCAAGACCTGTAAATATCTTTAATAAAGTCGTCTTCCCGGTGCCGTTATTACCTATTACGGCAACCCTTTCACCGCGTCTGATGTCAAGCTGCACGTCTGAAAACAAGGGATTTCCCGGAAATGATTTTGACAGAGACTCTGTCTTAAGGACATCACGCCCTGAGACAATTGAAGGCGTGATCTTAAGCTTCATTGCGTCATTTATATCCTTAGGCTTTTCCAGCCGGTCTATCTTATCAAGCATCTTTTCCCTTGATTCCGCGCGCTTTATGGATTTCTCACGGTTAAAGGATTTGAGCTTTTCTATGACCTCCTCCTGATGAGATATCTCCGCCTGCTGGTTCATATATGCCCTGAGGCTTGCCTCGCGGAAAGTACGCTTTTTTTCGGAAAACGAGGTGTAGTTACCGTCATACACATGAGCGGTGCGATCCTCTATATCTATGACCTTTGTGACTATCCGGTCAAGAAAATACCGGTCATGGGCAACTACGAGCACGGCGCCCTTATAGCCCTGCAGGAAGCTTTCAAGCCACTCTATGGAGGAAAGATCCAGATGATTCGTAGGCTCGTCAAGCATTATAAGGTCAGGTTTAGTAAGAAGCAGCTTTGCCAGCGCAACACGGGTCTTTTGTCCTCCTGAAAGCGTTGATACGGACTTGTCAAATTCGTCCTCTTTGAAGCCCAGACCCTTAAGGACTCCGGTGATCTCTGATTTTACGGAAAATCCGTCATTGATCTCAAAATCATGCGTGAGCCTTGTATATTTATCCATCACGGCCTTAAGTCCGTCGCCCTCCGCATGCTTCATATCAAGCTCAAGCTGCCTGATCTCGGCTTCTTCGTCCAGAAGCCATTGCTTGACGCTTTGCAGCTCGCTCCATATCGTATTTTCTGAGTTAACGGCTTCCTGCTGCGCAAGATACCCTGTTGTGGCGCCGCTTTTTACTGAGATATTTCCGGAATCAGAACCAAGCACCCCGGCTATTATTTTAAGCAGGGTGCTTTTTCCCGTACCGTTTGCCCCGACGAGCGCGCATTTTTCATTTTCCTCAATATGAAAAGAGCAGTCAGTCAGGATATCGGTTCCGTCAAATGATTTATTTATTCCGGATACCTGTAATATCATACCATAATATGTTTTGACACTTAATTATTGAGAAATTATAATATCAAATATATGCTTTGTACGTCAAAAGATCAGGATAATGGTAAAGTAAGAATTTCAGACTGTCCTCAAGGGCAAGAAAATGCC